>NZ_JBWKFL010000057.1:0-29867 GCF_056434305.1 Streptomyces sp. NPDC044061
TTCGCGATCTCCCACAGTCCGTCCGGAACAATCCAACTCCATGTACCCCGCCCCATACCGAGGTCAACGAGGCCTCACCACGTAGGACACGGTCTTAAGCGGGTAACGCGGGTTCGAATCCCGCCGTCGGCGCCAGCCGGTGTCGTCCAGCGGCCCAGGACGCCTACAGTGCGCCGCCGCCGACCCTGAACTCTGCACACTGAAGGCACGAGTTGCCCGCCACGGGGGAGTTGGGGCGGGCAGCCCTGCTCGGCGGGCCCGCCGCCCGCTCGATCGTAACGGGCAGCGACCCGGCTGATCACGACACGGTGAGCTCTCCCGCCAGCGGCCCCGTCCGTAACGCCCCTGCTGCCACAGCTCTCGGCTCTCCTCATCCGCGTGCCTCACCGCCACGCCCCCCCGTTCCGGGCGGGCGCGTTGTTCCATCATGATTCGGGGTCCACCCGCGCATCTCGGGCAGGCATCTACACCACGAGTGCTGACAGGTGCTGGGCAACACGGCGTGTGACCGCCCCACCCTCACTGCCAGCGTCATCTCGGGTCGTAGCGCATGCGTCGTCAGGTCCGTACGCTCATCGGCCATTCACTGGTTCGGGGCGGTCAGCGTTTGATGCGGGGCGTCGAGGGTGGGTTCGAGGAGGCGGGAGGTCATCTCGATGTAGGTGCCGGCGGTGGTGAGGTTCTGGCCGCTGGAGCGGAAACGACGGAGTTGACGGCGACCCGGGTGGCTTTCTCGCCCTCCCCGGTGATGCGTTTCCTCCAGCTGCCGTGCAGGGCAGGGTTGAGGCTGATCTTGCTGCCGTTCAGGGTGCCGGTGGTGGCGGGGTCGGGGTCGTGGGTGGGCAGGCCGAAGCTCATGAGGAGCAGGACGGTGAGGGACATGGTGGCGAGCAGCCGGCCGGTGGCGCGGGAGGCGCGCAGGCCGTAGCCGGACAACAGCTTCGTAAGAAAAGGACTGGGGGCGATTAAGGTCTTTGCCTTGGAGCGGCTAACACAATGAGCTGGATCGGTCCGGTTGGCCGTGTACGAAGCGGGAGTTAGGCGTTCGGGTTGTGTGGGTTGTGCGCCGTGGATCGTGTCCGATGAGCTGTGGGAGCGGAGGGAGACATAATGAACGCGGAGCTAGGGGAGCCGAAGCGCGAGTACGTCGGCTTTATTCGGATCGCTGGCCAACCGGAAATTCAATTGCGGCTGATGGCTTCGTCGTCGAGTGAAGCCCGAGCAATCGTCATCGAGCAGTACGGCGAGGGGCACGTGATCTCGATATGGAGTGAAGAAGACGCCAGACGTCCCAGGTAGACTCACCTCGAATTCTTCGAGGTTCTCTCGACGGCGCGACTGAACGGCTCTGGGTTACAGCAAGGCCAGTGCGGCGTACGTCCCGTGTGGTCAGTCGGGCGAGCTTCTTCCTGCCTAGCCCGGGGGATGAGACTGGAGGGGTGTGTCGAATGCCTCGAAGGCCGTGTCTAAAACTGACGATCACCGTTGACACCTGGGTCTCCAGTCACTACGGAGATCCGCATGCCGAAGTCCACTCCCACCACCCCGCCGCTTGACCGTGAGGCCAAGCGGCGGGGTGGAGGAGGACGACGGCCGTGTGCATGCTGATGAAGGGCGGCTCCGGCGGCGGGGGGACAGGCGTACTCACGTGCGCTCCAGCGGTTGTTGGCGATGATGTCCTCCGCTCATACGTCGCGGTCGGACCGGCACCCCACGGCTGATTTCTGCGCTGCGACCCGCCCGAAAAAGATCTTGAAGAAGTCCGCGGGGTGCCCGGCGGCGGGAGACGTACAAGGGGTCGTCTCGGTGTTCTGACGCACCGGTTCGGAAGCTTGCGACGGGCCGGGGCGGCAGGGGACGGAGCCGACCCCGTGCTGTTCGGGGCGGCGGCGACAAGCGGCGAGCAGGCTGAGCGTGCTGGTTCTTCCTGTCCCGCCGCCGGCCTGCAAGACGAGATGGTGGCCGGCCCGGAAGGCATCGATGGCGCAGGCCTGTTCGTCGGTGGGTGTGTGCAACAAGGGCTCCGCGGAAGTGAAGAGGGAACGAGGGGATGTCGGCAACCGTCGCGTCGGCAGGACGCCGCCCCGCGTGGGCCGCGTCCTCGTCACTGGGGAGGCCTTCAACCGCCCCGCGCACCACAAGAAAGGCACCAAGCCCAGGCGCATCCGCACCGCGCTGCCAGATGAGACACCTATGACCGAGTAGCTACGGCAGCGATGCCACATGCCCGAAGCTTCCGGGCCAGGAACTCCATCTCAGGAAGAGTCCCCGAGTAGTCACCGCTCAGCACGCGGCGCAGCACAGCCTTGGCGCTGACCAGGTCAATGCCGAGTGCAGTTCGTAGCACCCGCATGATCACCACACTCTTCGCCGACGGACTGATCACCTGCAGCCTCGCTGGTCCGTACTCGGAGAGCATCTGATCCCGCCCCTCGCTCGGCAGGTCCCCACCACACACGGCGACCGCGAAGCCGCAGGCGACACACGTTGACTCGGCATCCCACCGCAAGTGGCCGTCCACGAGGGCCTGGACACCAGAGCACTCCAGCTCCGCACCGCAGTCCTGACACATCGCGGAGTACCTGACGGATTCGAAAACGGCCTGCTCCATCCCCACCCCCTGTCGGGACGAGATTAAATGACAAGATGAAAGAGCGTTGTGTCCCGGCGAGGTTGTTTGGTGGGGCTTCGGGGGGACGAGTCGGCCTGCGACTGCTGAGGCGAGAGTGGTCAGTGCGGGATGTGCGACAGGAGACTCCGTACCTCCGCCCGTTTGAGCCGAGTCGCTCCTGTCTGATCTCAAAGCGCCCCCGGTTGACGCTGTTTGCGCCCTGGGGACGCGTCGTGCCCGACGGTACTACCGGAACATGACACGACACCGCCTGTATCCCAGCGATCTCTCCGACGCCCGCTGGGAGTTGATCGGTCCCACGCTCACTGCCTGGCGGGCCGAGCGGAGAGGCAACGGCCTGGACATCGGGCGTCCGCCCGAGCACGACCTGCGCCGCCATCATGGATGCCATCCTCTACGTCGACCGCACCGGGATCCCCTGGCGCTACCTCCCGCACGACTTCCCACCGTGGGAGACGATCTACGGCTACTTCGCCGGCTGGCAGAAAGAAGGGATCTTCGACCAGCTCAACGGCCTGCTGCGGCGCCTGGTCCGTGAGGCCGAGGGCCGGGATTCCGAGCCGAGCGCCTGCGTGCTGGACGCCCAGAGCATCAAGACCTCCGCCAACGTGCCAGCGGCCGGCCAGAGCATCGACGCAGGCAAGAAAATCGCAGGCCGCAAGCGCCACCTCGGTGTCGACACCCTCGGCCTGCCGCTGGCCGGCTGGGTGACCGCCGCCAGCATCTCCGACAACGCAGGCGGCAGCCACCTGCTCTCGCGGATCGCCACCACAAGCCCTCGAGTGACCAAAGCGTGGGCCGACACCGGCTATCGCACCAAAGCCATCGACCACGGAGCCCGCCTCGGCATCGACGTCGAGGTCGTCCAACGCGACCCCGGCACCAAAGGGTTCAAGGTGATCCCCCGACGCTGGGTGGTCGAGCGAACCTTCGGCTGGCTGACGCACCACCGCCGACTCGCCCGTGACTACGAGACCCACCCTCACCGCTCCGAAGCCATAATCCACGTCGCGATGATCGACCTCATAACCCGCAGGCTCACACGCGAATCCACCCCGAACTGGCGCGACACCTGAACCTCGAACCAAACAATCTCGCCGGGACAAAACGCTCTTTTAGTGGACCGGAGCCCCCGCAGGAACAGGGTAGGGGTCCTGGTGTTGATCGTTCTCACCAGAGTCGTTATCACCTGCCGCACCTACTTCGGATTCGGCCCTGACAGCACCTCGAGCGCAGGCGGGGACGGGACCTCAGCGTCGCTGTCTCATCCTCCCAGGCATCACGCACCGTTCCGGCGGCTGTTCTGTGCCGTCGAGCCTTCACCGAATGCGAGCGATTCCAAATGCAGTTGTTCAATCGGCGGGGGGCGCAAGGTGCCAAGAGTGAACTCGTTGGGGGTTATCTGCGCTCAGGACTTCGGTCAGACTCAGCCCATGGGAGAGGACGCCCGATGGTCGCTGGACGATGACTGGCACTGGCAGATGCAATGTGCATGAGCTCATGATGCGTTGCTGCGTGGCACGGACTCGTGGGTGCCTCCTGTCGAGGAGGAACTGGTGCTGGCCGCCCGGGCGAGCGCGTTGAGCCAGTGGTATCCATCCACCAGTCACAACTACCTCCGGTTCTTGGACGGTCCTGCGCCCTGGGTGCCGGGTGGGCGCGACGATGTGAGATACCTGCCGGGATGTATCTCGTTCGCGAAGGAGGGGGCGGACGGCAGCGCCGTCTTCAGGGTCTGGAGCGGAGTTCTGTTGGGAACTCCTGATCCGGTGCTCGTGCTGGCCACCCCGAAGGCCGTGGTCGCTGTTGAGGCCCTGGTGGAGGTACTGACTACCGACAGCTGAGTCCCGCAACGAGTTGGGAGTTCGGGCGTGTGCGGCGGTGTCGTCAGGCGTTGAGGACGGCCGGTGTTCGCCGAGACCCTTCGCCCGCGCAGGCTGCGGGCGGCCGGGTGCAAGAGAGCGTTGACACTCCGAAGTCGGCAGCGCGGGCGGCACACGCGTGCTGCTCGTGCAGCGGGAGATGGGCTGGTAAGCGGTAAGCGACCCTGATCCCGCTGAACGGAAGTGGCGGCGGCGCTTACGCCCGCGCGGGAGAGCTCCCCTCTGATCGTCTGGCCGTCAGAGCGCAGCTGCGCCATCCGGCACTGGACCATCGTGCCGACCATGGCCGGGTGGTCGGCCATTCAGTCGGTCCGGGTTACGGGTACGGTCTCAGATGCAAGTCGTGACCGGTCGCCTTCCTGATCCGACGTGAGCGATGGGGTCCATCGGCCTTCAGGGTCGCCCCATGCTGCCGGGACTCGTGAGTGAGAGCCATAAGGAAATAAAGGGCAGGATGGGACCATGACCGAGATCCACACACCCCGTCTTCTCCTGCGTCGCTGGCTGGATGACGACCTAGTCCCCCTGTCCGAGATCCACGCCGACCCGGCCGTGATGCGGTGGGTCGGCGATGGTGCGCCGCGCTCCCTTGAGGAGACCTCCCAGGACATCGAGGCCTGGGAGGAGGAGTGGGACGAGGAGGGTTTCGGGATCTTCGCCGTCGAACTCCTCGGATCCGGGGAGCTGGCCGGAGCGGTCGGCCTGTACCTCGCCGACTCCCCGCCCGCCGTCGCGGACCAGGTGGCGATCGGCTGGCGGCTCGGGCGTCAGTACTGGGGGCAGGGCTACGCGTCGGAGGCGGCCCAGGCCACGCTTGAGTTCGCCCTCCAGGACCGCGGTCTGGACCGGGTTGTCGCCGTGTGCCGTACCAGCGACACCGCGTCCGCAAACGTGCTGGACAAACTCGGCATGCGTGCGACGGGCACGGCGCAAGACCCGGACACGGGTCACGACCTGCGGGTGTACGGGATCGATCTCACAGAGTACGAGGCCTAACTACAGCCAGAGGTGGTCACCGTAGTCGTCGCCCCATGAGGCAGCTCGACGCTCGCGGCGGCCAGGGCGCAGCGCCATCTCGGGCGGTGCGCGGCGAGCCCACTGCCGGAACTCGCTCGCTGCCCTCCTGCACGGCATCTGATCCGTGACCGAAAGGCAGGCCGGGCGCCAATCCGCAGGAGTGGCACGCTGCCCGGTAGGGGACTGCCGTGTGCGTGGCTACCCTAGAGGACACCGAGGTGGTGTCCGGGCCGCCAGACGTCTCAGGACGCCTCTCGGATGGCGGTCCATCCAGCCTTGTTGAACACAGCATCGCCCGGCGCCACCATCTGCGGTTTCGTCTGCCCCTGGGTCTCCTGGATGGCACGGGACGTCACCGTAGGAGACGGTCTCCAGGCGTCGCCCTCGAGTTGTGACAGTGCGGGGCGTTGGTGACGCCATGAGGCGCGAACCGCTCGAACGGCTACTGGCCGGCTGGTGGCCGGTAGGGGAGGACCACTGGCTGCTTGGTGTCGGCCGGGTGGTGCTGGGGGAGTGCCTCCCGCAGGGGGGAGGGCAGGGGGCAGGGCGGGGGCCCGGAAAGCGGTTGTGTGCCGGGGGTGGTCTGGAACACGGAGCGAGATGCGGTTTCGGCGGGGAGGTCCTGGTCTGTAGGGTCTGCGCGACGGCTTGCCTTCATGGTCGGTCCCTTGTGTGGGAGGGCCGGCTCCCGCCGGTGTGACAGCCAGGTGCTGCCCGGTGCGGGAGCGGGCCGCCGGCGTCCCGGCGGTCCGGTGCCGGCCGTCAGTGTGTACATCGCGGAGGGTCCCATGTCTGTTCACGCCGCCTGGCTGGACGTGCCTCACGGGCGGTGGCCTTTCGTGGGGCGTGAGGCGCAGACGGCGATGCTCCGGGCTGCGTGGGACGATCCCGAGTGCCGCGGGGTGATCGTCTACGGGGAGGCGGGGGTGGGGAAGAGCCGCTTGGCCGAGCGGTTCTGGGAGGACCTGGTGGCAGGTGGTTTCCGGGGTGGCAGGGCGGTGGCCACCGCGGCGGCGGCTACGATTCCTCTGGGTGCGGTCGCGCATCTGCTGGCGCCGGGTCTCGATCTGTCGGACCCTCCTGCCGCTTTCCGGGCAGCGGTCCGCGCCTTCGAAGCAGAGGGGTGCGGCCGCTTCGTCATGCTCGTCGACGACTTCCACCATCTGGACGCGGCTTCGGTGGCGTTGGTGGTGCAGCTGGTGACGGCGGGGATGATGTTTCTCGTGGCGACTGTCCGCTCGGGCCATGCGGCTGTCGACGCCGTACGGGCTCTGGACCAGGGCGACCGGATGCGAAGAATCGACCTGCCGCTGCTTGGGCCCCTGGAGAGCGAGGCCGTGCTCTGTTGCGTCCTCGGCGCCAGTGTTGAGCGCCGGTCGGCCCTTGATCTGCACCGGGCCAGCGACGGCAATCTGCTCTTCCTCAGGGAACTGGTGCTTGGCGCGCTGGAACGAGGCGACCTGGCCTGCCACGGCGAGCTGTGGCGGCTGTCAGGTCCGCCGGTCGGCACCCGATGGTTGAGGGAGCGGATCGAGGACAGACTCGCGACCGTTGATGCGCTCGGCCGCCATGTTCTGCAACTGCTGGCCCTTGCCGAGCCGCTCAGCGTGAACGACCTCACCGCCCAGGTGCCTGCCACCACGGTGGCCGGGCTGGAGGCGGCCGACCTGATCCACGTCCAGGTAGACGGTCGGCGCACCAGCGTGACGCTCGCGCACCCCCTGTACGGCGAGGTCATCAGCGCAAAGCTGCCCGTCGTCGCACGTCGCAGCCTGCTGCACGGTCTGCTGAAGAACCTGCAGTCCCGGGGGACACGCCGACGACAGGACGCCCTGCGGATGGCGTCCTGGCAGCTCGCGGCGACCGGGTCCGCGGACCCTGAGCTGATCATCCTGGCGGCCGGGCTCGCCCGCCACGGGCACGACTACGAGCACGTACTGACGCTGCTGCAAGCGCTGCCCGACACACACCGGTCGCTCTCCACCCGGATCCTCGAAGGAGAGGCCCACTACCAGTTGGGCCGCCTGAGCGAGGCCGAGCAGATGCTCTCGCACGCCTACGCTGTGGCCCGCACCGACGAGGAGCGAATGATCATCACGGTGGAGCGCACACAAAATCTGCTGTGGGGCGCGGGAAAGGTCGAGGAGGCGCTCAAGGCCCATACCCAGGGGCGCGCCGTGATCAGCGATCCCCGTCTGCTTGCCGCCCTGGACGTCGACCAGGGGGCGATCCATGTCATCGGCGGACAGCCGCAGGCTGGGCTGGACCTGCTGCGGGCGGTGGAGGACGTGGCGGACGACCGGGTGCGCACCTACGGGCTTGCGATGAAGGTGCTGGGGCTTGGGTTCACCGGCCGCACGGCCGAGGCCATCGCGGTGGGGCAGTTTGCCTACGAGGAACATGTGCGTGCCAGCACACACGTCGTGATCCAGCACCCTTCGGCGTCGCTGGCCGTTCTGTCCCTGGCGTATGCGGCGGCCGGTGACCTTGAGAATGCCCGGTGCACCGCGGAGCGCGGTCACGCGAGCGCGGCCGAGGCCGGCGCGACCCAGCCGGCCGCCTGGCTGGCGTGCGGGCTTGGACGTATCCACTGGCTGGCCGGCCGGGCGGTGGACTCCCGGCGCTGGTTCGGCGAGGCGTTCACCGTCGCCCGTCAGCAAAACGTCCCTATCCTGCTGCGGCTCGCCGCGTCCGGACTGGCCGCCGCGGCAGTCCTCACCGGTGACACCAAGACCGCGCAGTTTGTCCTTGCGGATTTCGAAACCTATCCGGACTTTCCCCTCCTGGCTGGGGAGGACGCCCTGGGACGCGCCTGGCTGCTGGCAGCCAAGGGCGACTTGGTGGCCAGCCGTGAGGTCGTGCTCCAGGCAGCCGCCCGGGCCCGCGCCGCCGAACACAGCAGCTCGGAGATGCTCTTGCTGACCGAGGCGGCACGGCTCGGCGGCGCCCGGCAGGTCCGCGAACGCCTCGCCGAGCTGGCGGCCCGCTGTGACGGGTCCTTTGCCGGCGCGCGGGCCGACCTGGTCGCCGCCATGGCCGACCGAGACGCCGAAGCGCTGCTCGTGGTGGCCGAACGGCTGGACGCCATCGGGGCTCACCTGCTGGCGGCCGAGGCGACGGCCGACGCGGCCGGCATTCTTCGCGGCAGCGGCGCGGTGCGGGCGGCCACGGCGGCGCAGACGCGGGCGAGCCGGCTCACCCGGAACTGCCAGGGCGCCGTCACCCCGCTGCTGGCGCTCACCTGCGCGCCCACACCCCTGACGCAGCGGGAATCGGAGATCGCCCTGCTCGCCGCGTCCGGCCTGTCGAGCAAGGAGATAGCCGGCCGGCTGACCGTCTCCGTGCGCACGGTGGACAACCACTTGCGCCAGGTCTTCACCAAACTGGGCATCACCAGCCGCCGTGAGCTGCCCGACGCATTGAGGCGCCAGTGAGCCACCGGGCTCCCGGCGGGAGGTGCCGGCGGCTCACGTCACCCGACCGTCCACTTTGAGCAGTGACTACTCAGGATGAGTGCTGCCGGCGACTGCCAGGCTGGGCGCGGCCCCGTGAATTGACCGGGGTTGGTGTCGAGGAAAGGCAGAACTGGGCTGTGAAGCGCTGGTCCGTGCCCGGTTTCACCGTGATGCGCAAGCCGGTCACCGGGGGCAGTAGACGTGTGGTGTTGGCCGTCGGGACGGCCTGGGGCATGCCTGGCGCGGTTACGTACCTCAAACGAGCGGCTGACGGGGGACACCCGCTTCCTCCAAGACTTCCCGGCCGAGGCTCGCTGCTCAGGGAGGTCGACTCCCCGCATGGGGCGCGCCTGCACCGGTACGTGGCAGACCCCGCACGGTGCCGCCATGGTGCTGGACCTGGTGGACGGGCTCTTCCTGCGGGAGCTGCGAGGAGGAAGACGCTGACGCCCGTAGCGGCGCCGCCCGTCCTCAAAGGCGGTCCGGCGGCGCTCGGATCGGGAACGTGGTGGGCGCTGCCCGGCGACGCCCGCTGAAAGTCGGCGATCACGGCTACCACGGTGCGGCCCGGCGGGTACGTCCGGTGACCTGCGCGGAACCACTGCCGACCTGGTCGGCGAAGAGCACCTCATCGCCCGGGGCCACCCTGCTCGTCGTCACCCGCCTGGACGCCGGCGGACCAGCCGCGGGCGTTCGAGCTCGACACCCCAGACGACGCCGGCGCTGAGCTGCAGCCCTTGAGCCACCGGCCCGCTCTCGCGCGGGCCCCTGGGAGGCGTGCCTCCCCACAAGTCCCCGCCCCAGAGCATTCGCTCACCATCACGTCTACCGGCAGTCCGCCGAATCGAGGTTCCGTCATGTCTGCCCGTCTGATCGGGGCTCTGGTCCCCGTTGCGCTGCTGGCGATCGCTGCGGTGGGCACCTGGTGGGCGCTGCGCCAGGAGCGTCGCCGGCCCTCGTCGTACACCCGCCGCGGGGTGCCGGTTCATCTGAGTGGTGAGCCGTCGCCAGAGTGGCGGCAGATGTCCACGAAGGAGCAGGACGCGGACGACACTGCGGTGCCGGACGCCGCCGAGTCCGCCGAGGCGATGGCGGCTCGGTTGGCGCAGGCCGCAGAGCGCGACACCCTGTTTCGCCCCTGATCGTCCATCCCCATCCCCTTTCCCTGCCCTGTGCAGGGGGGCGCCGCTGCGGCGGGCCGTACCGGGCGACTGGTCCGAGGCGGAGCCTTGTTTCCAGGCCGGGCACCTCGCCACACTGCGGCTGCACAACGGCGGCTCCCACTACAGGGCGAGTCGGGTGGTCGTAGTCGCCTCCCACTGGCCGCACAAGGACCGCTTCCCGACCCCATCTGCGCGCGGCGCTGGCCGACGCCCCGGCGCGCCCCACCTCACAACGGCTCACACCATGAGGTGGATGGTCCTGAACACCGTGTCTGAGGCGGGAGTTGAGCGCTCGGTTCGATGCGGGGGCGGCGCCGTGGATCGTGTCCGGTGAGCTGTGGGAGCGCCTGGAGCCGCTGCTGCCCCAGCATGAGCGGCGCTTTCGTTACTCGAACACGATGACGTACGCCCCAACCCGCCCCAAGGTCCAGGTGCAGATCTAGTCCACGATTGGCCCAGCTAGTCACTCTTCAAATGGACCACATGTCCGGGCCACTGGCTGCATAGGCTCGACACCGATGCGGCTGAGACCACAAGCGACCTCTGGAGGGGATCCCAAGGTCGACACTGGTGTCTGTTTGGGTTTTCGGCCCGTGCCCTTCCGGTCGGCCGGACTGAGTGAGAGGACAGGGATCTGCTGTGAAGGCGTGCGGTGTGTCGGGGGTCGAGAAGGAAGTCGCCCTGCTGGAGTTGCCGGAACCGTCGTCTCCCGGGCCCGGTCAGGTCGTGGTGGCGGTTGAGGCGGCCGGGGTCGGTCCGTGGGACGAACTGCTCAACGGCGCCGGTTGGGACGTGGGGCTGCGCCCTCCGGCGGCGTTGGGAGTGGAGGGTGCGGGCAAGGTGGTGGCCGTCGGTGCGGGTGTCACCGGGTTGGCGGTGGGCGACCGGGTGCTCGCGCACGAGGCCCCGCTGCCCGGGGGAAGCGGTTTTTGGGCCGAACGCGTTCTGATCACCGCGGATCACGCGGCAGTCTGTCCACCCGGGCTGGACGCCGTGCACGCGGCGGCGCTGCCGGTCAACGGGCTCACCGCGTTGCAGGCCCTGGAGAAGCTGGACCTCGGCCGAGGACAGCGGCTTTTGATCACCAACGGAGGCGGGGCCACCGGAGCCCTGGCCATCCAGCTCGCCGCGGCCCAGGGCATCGAGGTGACCGCGACCGCGTCTGCTGCCGCCGTGGAGCGCCTGCTCGGTCTGGGAGCGGTGGAGGTCGTCGACTACCACGAGCCGAACTGGCCGGCCAGGGTACGCGGCGGGTTCGACGCCGCCCTCATCATCGCCGCCGGCACGGCGGACGCCGCCCTGCCTTTGGTGCGCGACGGCGGCCGACTGTGCTCCCTGACCTCGGACGCGCCTGCGGAGGAACGAGGCATCACCAGTTGGGACCTCTACCTCGAGCCCAACGCCGCGCAGCTGGTCCAGCTGGCGGAGCAGGCCGCCGCGGGAACCTTGAAACTCGCACCAAAACCCCTGCCGCTGAGCGAGGGACCGGCTGCGTTCGCCCGGGTGGTCACCGGACGGGCCGGCGGTAAGAAGATCGTGCTCACCCGAGCATGACCCGACCGGGCACCGCCTCCCGAGGCTGGGCCACGGTGCCCGCCAGACGCGATCGAGAAGCCGTCAGGCCGAGGGTGGGCGAGCGAGGAGGTGCTGGCGAGGTCTGCTCACGCCGGGGCCGCGCCGCGGCCGCCACGCCAGGACGCAACCCACACCGCCAAGGACTCGCAGAAAAAACAACACGCGGGTTCCGGTTCTGGGGCTCGCCGTTGTGATATCAGTCCCACGAAACCGCAGGTCACAGGGATGCTCCTCGAGTAGGCGCGGAGAGGTGCACGCCTTGCCGCACGGGAACTGGCAGCAGGTCGGCGCCGCTACCCCCGCATCAACCAGCCCCGGAAATCGGCGTGTTGTTTTTTCTGCGAGTCCTAAGGCGGCGGTTCTTCTCGTGTCGGACGCCGACTTCGGGCGGGACAGTCGCTGAGGTCCCTGCGGCTGGTCGGCCGTCCGTCCGGCTCTTCCTCATCGAGGCCCGCAAGAAGCCGACCCGCGCGGCCCGTGCTCGCGGCGTCAAGGTCGTCGGCGATTCCTTCCCTGCCCCTCCGCCGTGGATCTGGTTGTCCTCTGCAGGGGTGAAGCAGGGTGTTCGCCGGGGCCGCCGGTTGCGTCGGGGGTCGGACGCCGAGGGGGCGGTGTCAGGCCGTGTACTGGTATGCCGGGTGGGTCGGGTATCCCGCGTCGCCGCCCTGGTGGTACGTGGCCTCGTCGACGGCAGCCGGCGGTACTGCGGTGCGTAGCCGCTCGATCAGGTCGGGGTTGGAGATGAAGGCGCGGCCGGAACTGATGAGCTCGGACCCTGGGTCGAGCCAGTGGTCGGCCTCGTCCCGGCCGGTGTGCTTCGGTCCCATCGGGAGCACCGGGTTCATGTTCAGGGTGCCCGGCCGTGCGCGGCGCGGGCCGGCCGGCACCTCCTCCTCGGCGGTGGCTTCGAGGTGGATGTGGGCCGGCCCGAGGCGGGACGGTTCGGTCAGTAGCGCGGTGGAGAGCTCGGGGACGTCGCTCTCCTCGACTCCCCAGAAGGTCACGCCTGGGGGCAGACGGCTTCCGGTCCTGCCCGCGCCGACGGCCTCGGCTGTTGCGGACACCGTCTCGACGGCGAAGTGGATGCGGTTGCTCACCGAGCCTCCGTAGCGGTCGGTGCGCAGGTTGGCGTTGGAGGAGAGGAACGGCGAGATGAGATGGCCGTTGGCGCCGTGCAGCTCCACGCTGTCGAAGCCGGCGTCGATGGTGCGGCGGCCCGCCTGAGCGTAGGACTCGGCGGGGGTTCCGTGGGTGTGGGGCTTGGCTAGTGGCTAAGCGACTGCTTAGTATCTGGGTTGGGGTGGGGACGGCCTGCCCGTGCGCCTCTCCCCTTTCAGGAGTCCACCGTGATGTCGCTGTTCTCCCTGTCCGGTAAGACCGCCCTGGTGACCGGCGGTTCTCGCGGCATCGGTCTGATGATCGCCCGGGGCCTGGTCGAAGCGGGAGCCAAGGTCTATGTCAGTTCCCGCAAGGCGGAGGCCTGCGAGGAGGCCGTGCGGGGGCTTTCCGGTCCCGGCCGGGCGGTCGCGCTGCCCGCCGACCTGTCGCGCGAGGAGGAGTGCCACCGACTCGCCGCGGAGATCGGTGAGCGGGAGGAGCGGCTGCACATCCTGGTGAACAACGCCGGCGCCACCTGGGGCGCGCCTCTGGAGGAGTTTCCCGTCAGCGGATGGGACAAGGTGATGGACCTCAACCTGCGCAGCCCCTTCCTGCTCACCCAGGCCCTCCTGCCGAAGCTGCGCGCGGCCGGGTCGACGCAGGACCCTGCGCGGGTCATCAACGTCGGATCCATCGACGGCCTGCACGTCAGTCCGGCTTCGGCCTACTCCTACGCGGCCAGCAAGGCGGGCCTGCACCACCTGACCCGCGTGCTGGCCAAGGAGCTTGGGCCACAGGGCATCACGGTGAACGCCATCGCGCCTGGCCCCTTCGAGTCGAAGATGATGGCCGCGACCCTGGACGCCATGGGCGAGGCGATCGCGCAGGCGGCTCCGCTGCGCCGGATCGGTCGGCCGGACGACATGGCGGGCATCGCCGTCTATCTGGCCAGCCGTGCGGGCGCCTACGTCACCGGCGCCGTCATCCCCGTCGACGGCGGTCTGGGCACCACGGTCTGACCGGCCGGCGTTGGCTCCCCCCGCTCCCCTTCCCCCTCGCACAAGCATCCCGAACCCCAGAAGAAGAGCATCATGGCCTCCCTCCTGCTGTCCCGCCGAGACCTCGACTTCCTGCTCCACGAGTGGCTCGACGTCGAATCCCTGACCGCGCGCCCCCGCTTCGCCGACCACTCACGCGAGACCTTCGATGCGGTGCTGGACCTCAGCGAGACGATCGCCGCCCGGCACTTCGCCCCGCACAACAAGAAGAACGACACCCAGGAGCCGTGCTTCGACGGCGAGCGGGTCCACATCATCCCCGAAGTCGGCGAGGCCCTGAAGGTCTTCGCCGGTGCCGGGCTGATCGGCGGGGGCATGGACCACGAGGTGGGCGGCATGCAGTTGCCCAGCGTGGTGGCCAACGCCTGCTTCGCCTGGTTCCAGGCGGCCAATGTGGGGACGGCCGCCTACCCGTTCCTGACCATCGGCAATGCGAACCTGCTGCTGGCCCACGGCACCCCCGGTCAGATCGACACCTATGTCCGCCCGATGGTCGAGGGCCGCTTCTTTGGGACCATGTGCCTGTCGGAACCACAGGCGGGATCCTCGCTGGCTGATGTGCGCACCCGCGCGGAACGGGCCGACGACGGCACCTACCGCCTCTTCGGTAACAAGATGTGGATCTCGGGTGGCGACCACGAACTGACGCAGAACATCGTCCACCTGGTCCTGGCCAGGATCCCCGGCGGCCCGCCCGGGGTGAAGGGACTCTCGCTCTTCATCGTCCCCAAGATCCTGGTGGAGGCCGACGGGACGCTCGGCGAGCGCAACGACGTCGCCCTGGCCGGCCTCAATCACAAGATGGGGTATCGAGGGACGACCAACACGCTGCTCAACTTCGGTGAGGGCGCCTTTTGGCCCGGCGGGGCCCCCGGTGCCGTCGGTTTCCTGGTCGGGGAGCCCCACCACGGACTGTCCTACATGTTCCACATGATGAACGAGGCCCGCATCGGTGTGGGACTCGGTGCCACAGCGCTCGGTTACACCGGCTACCTGCACGCCCTGGACTACGCGCGCACCCGGCCCCAGGGGCGCCCGCTCATGGCCCGGGACGCCACCACCCCCCAGATCCCGATCGTCGGGCATCCCGACGTCCGGCGCATGCTCCTCGCCCAGAAGTCCTACGTCGAAGGCGCGCTGGCTCTCATCCTGTACTGCGGGCGGCTGCTGGACGACGAGCGCACCGCCCCGACGGCCGACGAGCGGGCCAGGGCCGGGCTTTTGCTGGACATGCTCACTCCGATCGCGAAGAGCTGGCCGTCCCAGTGGTGCCTGGAGGCCAACAACCTTGCCATCCAGGTCCACGGCGGCTACGGCTACACCCGCGAGTACAACGTCGAGCAGTTCTACCGGGACAACCGCCTCAACCCCATCCACGAGGGGACGCACGGCGTCCACGGCCTCGACCTTTTGGGCCGAAAGGTCGTCATGGACGGCGGCGCGGGGCTGCGCCTGCTCATCGAGACCGTCTCCATGACGACCGCCCGCGCGGCGGCCGCGGACGATCAGGTCGCCGGCTTCGGACGGCAGTTGGACGCCTGTGTCGCCCGCGTCGCCGCCGTGACGCGGCGCCTGTGGGAGGCCGGGGACGCCGAGACCGCCCTCGCCAACGCCTCGGTCTATCTGGAGGCCGTCGGGCACGTCGTGGTTGCCTGGATGTGGCTGGAGCAGATACTGGCCGCCGCCGGACGCAGCGGCGCCTTCTACGAGGGCAAGCGCCGGGCCGGTCAGTACTTCTTCCGGTACGAACTGCCCCGGACGCAGGCGCAGTTCGCGCTGCTGGAAAGCCTCGACCGCACCACCCTCGACATGCCCGCGGACTGCTTCTGAGCCCCCTCCTGCCGACCCGAGGCGACCATGGCCGCTCTTTTTCCGGCTGAACGGGCACGGGAAGGGGCACGCCGACGGGCCATCTCTAGACGGCGAGCAGCCCGGCGAGCATCAAAGCCGCCACCGCGGAGAAGACCCGCGGCTTCCTCCAGCCCGGTCCCGAAGCCTGGCGGGTCAGCTCCCAGATGCCCGTCCATGCGCCACCGAGACCCAACACGCTCCGCAGCAGGAAAACGGTGGTGTGCACAGGGAGCCTCCAGGGGCCTTCGGAGCGGACGGGAAAGATACCTCAGAGGGCGGATCCGCGGATGGCGGACCCCGGTGTGGAAGACGCCGTATCCGGATGACGCAGGACCTGGCAACTCCCTGACCTGGGGCGGAGCGCGATCGGCACCGCTGTGCAGTGCCCCTCGGGGCACGGTGGTGGTACAGCAACGGGGCCGAGGCGGGCCCGGGATGGAGGTCCGGGCGGCAGCGGCGGGCGGGGGAGGGGGCCGGGTGTGGCGGATCGACGGATATCTCGGCAGAGGGCGCATGAGGTGACGCAGGCGTGGGATGGCGAGGCGGTGCCTGTGCTGCGCCACGCGATGATGCTGACGGCAGGCGCGCAGCCGGCCGCGAAAGGACTTGGTGCAGCGGGTGTTCACGGCGCGGGCCCGGCAGGGGGACCGCCTCGCCGAAGGCAGCCTGTCCGGGAGCGGTCCGCACGGTGGAGGCAGGAAGGCACCGAGCAGGGCTGCGCCGTGTGTGCCGCAATCTGTGGATGGATGACATCCGCAGGTCGCAGCGGCTGGGCCGACCGGGCGGCGAACGGTTACGGGACTACGCGTCCCCGCCTCCTGATCCCGCTGACGTCGTGCCGGCCCGTGACGATCTTGAGCGCTGCTGGACGACGATCGCTGCCCCCTCGTTGCGCTGTCAGTGCAGGCTGCTGTGGGCGGCCATCACGATCTCCGTGCCGCGGTTGTCCTCCTGCCGGTCCCGGTCGATCATCTGGTTCATGACGTAGGCCACCGTCATGCGTGATCTGGGATCGTTGACGACCAGTGAGCCGCCCCAGCCGCCCCAGCCGAAGGTGTTGCCGAACGTGGCGAAGCCCACCGTCCAGGACATCGGCGTCCCCAGCACGCGGTCGTCACCGCGGAACACTTCCTGCCACGCCGGCCGGCAACCCTGGGGGGACAGCAGTCGCACGCCGCCGGCCGAACCCTGGTTCGCCAATACCGACTGGACATGGGCGACGGAGCGCGCGTTGCCGAAGCCGTTCACCGCAGGGATCTGCGCACGGCGCCAGGCCATGGAGTTGGCGTCCTTGACCCGGATTACGGCACCGGTGTTCTCCCGGCGTGTGCCGTCCGGTCCTGGCGGTGCGCTGGCGGCGTACTCGTCGGTCAGTGACGGCGGCGGGATGAGCGGGCAGACGCGGTGGTCATGCTCGGGGCAGAGCCCGATGTGGAAGTCTGCGCCCAGCGGTTTGGCCACCTCTTCGGCGAAGAACTCGCCAAGACTGCGGCCGGTGATGCGGCGGACGATCTCACCCACCAGGAAGCCGAAGGTGAGTGCGTGATAGCCGGCGGCCGTTCCTGGCTCCCATTCGGGCGTCTGCGCGGCCAGCCCTGCCGTCACGCTCTGCCAGTCGTAGAGGTCCTCCACCGCCGTCAGCCCGGACAGGTCCGGCAGTCCCGAGGTGTGCGACAGCACGTGCCGCACCAGCACGTTGTCCTTACCGGCCGCGGCGAACTCGGGCCAGTAGGCGGCGACCGGCGCGGACAGGTCGAGCTCGCCCCGGTCGGCCAGAATCAGCGCGCACAGGGCGGTCATGTTCTTGGTCGTCGAGTTCACGCCGGTGAGGGTCTCGCGCTCCCAGCTGACGGAGCGGTCTGCATCGGCGTACCCGCCCCAGATATCGACCACTTGCTCGCCGTCGATGTAGACGGCTGCCGAGGCACCCACGTCGTCCTTGCCGAGCAAAGCCGCAAGGGCCGCACGGACTGCGGCAAACCGCGGCTCGCAAAATCCCTTAATCTCAGTCATGGGCAACAAGCCTCGGCTAACGCCGGGGCTTGTTGCCCGACAATTCCCGCACTGGTTCTGTCGGGCGGGGCGCGATCAAATCTTCTCTGCACCAGCACGGAGGCCTGACGCCCCGCGCGGTCGACCGCTCCTGCCTTTGCCCCGCGGTCCGTCGATGCCCCGGCCGGCGCCCGAGACCGCAGCGCTGATGACGGCCAGGGCGGCGTGCGCGGCGAGCGACTCCGGCCTGGGCTTGGGCGCCGGCTGCTGCGGGTTCCTGCGCTGCGGCTGGTTGGCAGGGTGGGCGTTTTCCCAAGTGGAGACACAAGAAGGAAGGACGGATACGCGTGCTGGAGCGGCTGAAC
Organism: Streptomyces sp. NPDC044061; assembly: GCF_056434305.1. Taxonomy (NCBI): domain Bacteria; kingdom Bacillati; phylum Actinomycetota; class Actinomycetes; order Kitasatosporales; family Streptomycetaceae; genus Streptomyces; species Streptomyces sp. NPDC044061. The sequence goes on from NZ_JBWKFL010000057.1 coordinate 18,090, forward strand.
CAGGCGCTGGACCACCTGGAGGCCTGCCTCGACCGGGAGATCGACATGGCCGAGGTGGCCCGGATCGCCGCTGTGTCGGAGTACCACTTCCGGCGACTGTTCTGCGCGCTCGCCGGGATGCCGCTCCCGGTCTACGTCCGGCGCCGGCGGATGACGCTCGCCGGGGCCGAGGTGCTGGCCGGGGAGCTGACGCTGCTCGATGTCGCGGTGCGCTACGGGTACGGCTCGGGCGAGGCGTTCGCCCGGGCATTCCGGTCGGTGCACGGCATCGGGCCGGGCGAGGCCCGGCGTTGGGGTGCGGTGCTCACGGCACAGCCGCGCATGTCCTTCCGTGTCGTCGTCGAAGGAAGTACGGCCATGGGGTACCGGATCGTGGAGAAGGAGTCGTTTCGGGTCGTCGGCAAAAAGGCCCGGGTCCCGCTCGTCAACGAGGGGCTCAACGCGGCCGCCGCGGCGCACGTGGACAGCCTGGACGAGCAGGCGATCGTTCGGATGAAGGAGCTGGTCGGCCGGGAGCCGGAGGGAATCCTCTCGGCGGTGGTGTACCTGAGCGACAGCCGGGAGGAGGGCGCCGAGGCGGACTACTGGATCGGCGTGGTGACCGGTTCCGAGGCGGTCGCCGAGGAGCTCGACGCCCTCGACGTGTCGGCCGGGACCTGGGCGGTCTTCGACAACCATGGGCCCTATCCGAGCGCCCTCCAGCAGCTGTGGCGGGACGTGTTCACGCAGTGGTTCCCCTCGAACCCGTACGCGAGCCGGCCAGGTCCCGAGCTCCTGCGGACGCAGCCGGTGGAGATCGGCGCGGGGACCGACTCCCAGCTGTGGATCCCGGTCGAGCGGGGCAGCGGGAGAGCCGGGGCATGAACACCGTTACCTGTCCCCGGAGTCCTAGCTCAGACACCAGCCGCAAGGCAGCGGTCAGGATCTCGTACCCACGACCTTCTTCGGCTGACGGGGAACGGTCTTGGTCCTGTCGAGGTGCCCGTACACGACCGCGGCACACCGAACAGGTCGGCGATCTGTTGGACGGTCTTTTCCCTGGCGTCGTACAGCTGCTGGGTGAGCACGGCCTGGTCCTCGGTGAGCCTCGGTCGGCGTCCGCCGACCCGGCCCCAGGCGCGGGCGGCCAGGCCGTCCCTGGTGTCGGCGACGATGAGCTCGCGTTGGAGCTCTGCGAGTTCCGACAGCATGCCGAGCATCGCCCGGCCCTCGACGGTGGCGGTGTCGATGCCCTGCTCGATCACGTAAGGGCCGATGCCACGCCCCCAGAACTCGGCGCCGGGGGTGACCAGGTGGAGGATTGAGCGGGAGAGCCGGTCAAGCCGGGTGATCTTCAGGGTGTCACCGGGCCGCAGCAACTGCAGCACCAGGTCGAGCTTCGGCCGGGACGCCTCCGCGCCACTCGCGGTGTCGACGTGGATGATCTCGCAGTCGACACCGGCCCACAGCAGGACGTCGATCTGATGAGCGGGGTTCTGGTCCGCGGCCGAGCCCCGCACGTAGCCGATGAGTGTGTGTCGGAATCTACCTGACACACCGTTGGCCGACGTTGAATCCCGGCACGACTTGCCGACACGCGTCACCTGCGGGTTTGCGATCGTGCGGTCAAGTGTCGATAGACGGTGGCAGGCTCAAGCGGTCAGCGCATCACCGCTGTTCAGAAGGTCAGCGTGAACCTCCGCCGCACTGCGATAGCCATCGGTCTTGTGCGGACGGAGCTCGTGGGCGACTTGGCCACCCGGTACCTGAGTTGGGCATCGATTCGGCGGCTGTCGGCGGCACGCGCGGCTGCGGCGATCTGCTCCTCGTCGGTGACGTCCAGGCGCAGCGCGGTGAGTCCGTCGGCCAGGGCGGCCTTCGGGTCTCGGACACCGGCGTAGACCTTGGCTGCGCCGTGCGCGAGGAGGGCTTTGGTGAAAGCCATTCCGATGCCGCGGCTGGCTCCCGTGACAAGGGCCACCGAACCGTTGATGTCCATGGTCATCACTTCCGTCACCGATCGCGGAAGACTCTCTTGTGCAAGGCTGGTACTCCGGCCGGACCTCTGTATTTGTCCTGGTCAACGGCCTGGCGGTGGCTGGTGGGGTGTGGCCTGGGTGGGTCTTTTGCCGGCTGGCGCTCTTGAGGGGGGGAGATCGAGGGGGTCTGCGCGCTGGTTGCGGCCGAGGTCCTGTTCCGGCGGCACCTGATGCACCCGGAGGTGACAGAAAAGGGGGGAGACGAATCGTGTTCGTCGGCCGCAGAGGCAACTCAGTTGATGATCAGTCGGCCGCAGAGGCAACTCAGTTGATGATCAGTCGGCCGCAGAGGCAACTCAGTTGATGATCAGTCGGTCGTAGAGGTAGCTCAGTTGGTGATCAGTCGGTAGACGGTCAATTCGTTTCCGTGGATGTGGACGTGGAAGTCCGGGGGGCGTGTGCCGAGTGTGGGGACGGTGTTGTGGACGGTTTTGAGTTCTGCGGCGCTGAGGACGGCGGCGGCTGCTTTGATCATGTCGGTGAAGGTTTTCTCCGGTAGCTGTCGCAGTGGGTCGCCGGAAAGCAGGATCACCGCCTCGCCGGTGCTGCTGCGCACGATGGCGGTTGTGGGGGCTCCGTGTACGACAAGCACCTGATACCCCTCTCGGCGTGGCCCTTTTCGGCCCCCTGGGTGTGGCTCGGCAGGGGGATGTTCCCGCTCTTGCGATGACCGTGGGCCGTGGTGCGGGCACTGGATTGTGGGGAGATTCCGCCGAGCTTAGCGGGAGGACCATTGCCGAGGGGGGTGGACCCGGCGGGCGCGCATGTGCTCGATTTCGGCGCGGTCCGTAGGCGTGGTGGTGCTGCTGGTGATCGCGGTGCGCGCCCGGCCCGGCCCCGGCTCCGGCCACGGCCGGGCGGCCTCTGTGGGCCGGCCGGACGCCTTCGGGTGGTCGGCCCCGGCCCCGGCGTTGTGGCAGATGACGTGCACCGGTCCGCGCGTCTGGCGATACCGGGCCGGGTGGTGTGCGTCGCGTCTCTCCTCGAGGGGGCAGTTCATGCCGCGACGTGCGGCGTGCGCTGATCCACCCGGGGGGGGGATCCTGGCGGGGGGTGGTGTCATCTGCGGGTGTGCCATGCGTTGTTGTCTTCGTGCATGGCTCGGGATCGGGCGGCCGCGTCGATTTCCGCCTGGAGTGCGATCGCGTGGACGATGCTTCCGTTCAGTGTCCTGCGGATGATGGGATCGGTGATTCTCCACGCGGTCATGGCTTCGTCGGGTGAAAGTGTTGCCGCGGCCGGTCCGCGTCGTGGTGATTCGGGTCCCCGCTGCTCGGGAATGAGGCCGCTCTCCACCAGAACTTTACGGTGGTCGAGATTGAGGACGGTCGCCCACGTGGTCAATTGCGAGGACAGCGGCAGTGTTTTGCCGTCCAGTGTCCGGCTGATGGTGGTCAGGCTCAGACCGGTCGCGGCCGCCAGTTGCGCCCGGCCGCCGTGGCGCGCGCGGACGTCGTATCCGGCTGCCGTCGCGGCCTGGGTGAGATACGCGCCGATCCGCTGCGCCTGGGCCTGTCGTTCGGTCCGGCTCTCGTGGGGGGAATCCTTCGCACTCCGCATGGTCGGAGGGTAGCGCGCGGGCATGTTGTCACATGCTGGTTGCACGCGTGCACCTTTGCAGGTCAAAACCTAGATCGGCATTTGTGCAGGCCACATCCCGAATCTCGTATTGGTGTGCGAATCAAAATACCCTTGCGTCACTCATATCCGGCAACTTGCATATGTTGCGCGCGTGTGGGTCGGCCGCACGGCTGCACGTTGCTGAGGGGGTCTTTTGACCATGCTTCGCCTCCATATGGCCACGCTCCTGCTCAAGGCCAGGGAGCTGGGTGACGAAAGCGTCGCCGACATGGCGCAGCGCACCGGTATCAGCAGGTCGACGCTTCACCGGCTCGCGAGGGGAACCAAACAGCCGAGTCTGGCCACGCTCTGGACGCTGCGCGGCGCCTACAGCGTTCGGCTCGACGCGCTCGTCTACGACGACCCGCAGACGATCAAGCGCAGCCTTCCGCAGCGCCGGCGTGTGCCCGCCCGGGAGCGGCACCGCCTGCGGCACGCGGACCCCGCCGGCCGGCACGCGGCCGACTGAGGACCGGCCCGGCTCTCACCCGGCACGCGAGGGACCGAGAACCGGCCCGGTTCCCTCGTCCCCGCCGCTCGCGGCACGCAGGCGGTCTTCGCACCTCCGCCTCAGGTGCTGTCGGCGGCCCGCCTCACTTCCTTCCCAACGATTCGGGAGCACCCTTTGACCACTCAGGCTCACGACGCTGCCCTCGACGGCGGCGCCACGGGGGAATCGGCCCTCATCGCCCGTGCCCAGCAAGGCGATCGCGAGGCGTTCGCCGAGCTGTACCAGATGCACCACGGTGTCATCGCCACACTCATCGGCCAGCGCGTCAGATCGAACACCGCCCTGGCCGAGGACCTCACCGCGGACGTCTTCATGAAGGCATGGATGAAGATCGACACCTTCACCTGGACGGGTACGTCGATCCGTGCCTGGCTGTGCACCATCGCACGTCATGCGGTCGCCGACCACTTCAAGACCGCCACGACCCGCAACCTCACCTTCGTCGACCAGATCACCCAGGTGACAGATGCCTGGGCCCCTGTGGTGAGCGACCCAGAAGAAACCGTTCTGTTCTCGCTCGCGCTGGACGACCTGCATCACGCCCTGTCGGAGATCACTCCCCGTCAGCAGGTCGTCATCCGGCTGCGGTTCCTGGGCGAGATGTCCGTGCGCGAGACCGCCCGCACCATGGGCACCACCGACGGCGCCGTCAAAACGCTCCAGTGCCGCGCGCTCGACTCCCTCCGCAAGGCCTACCCGGGAGCTGTGGCATGACCATCGCCGACAAGGACACGGACCTCGAGCGGGAACTCACCGCGCGGCTCAGGGAACTCGCTCACGCCTTCATCGCCGATTTGAACGCACAGGGCCGCCTGGTGGAAACCGGTGGCGCCGACGCCCTCAGACGACTCAGACAACAACACCAAACGCCGCCCCCTGCACTCAAGGCGGAACCCGGCGACGCCGGGCCCGAGGTCACCGAGATCGAGGCGCATCCCGTACCGGGCGCGCCAACCCTGTGGGAGGCGGTCACAGCGCCCCGCTCCGGCGAGGACAGGGCCGGCCCACCCACAACGCCCCGCCCCCTGCACATCCTTGGCGCGTGCGAGCCCTGCCCCGCGGGTGCGGACGTGCTCGAGTCCTGCGACGCCCCGGCCGTCACGGCCGCCCCGGCTCCCGGCCAGCAGCCGGCCGTGCTCGAACCGGTCCCCGCCCAGCAGGCCGCCGTGCGCGCCCCGGTCACCGCCCAGAGCTCTGGCGTCCAGGGGTCGGGCACGGCCGACGGGGGCCAGGCCCAGCGCTCGGTCCAGCAGGCCGCCGTGCGGGCCCCGGTCACCGCCCAGAGTTCTGGCGTCCAGGGGTCGGGCACGGCCGACGGGGACCAGACCCAGACCCAGCCCCCGCCCCCCGTCGAGCAGGCCGCGGCGCTCGAACCGGCCCTCGTCCAACACCCGGCCGCACTCGAACGGGCCCCGGCCCAGAGCTCTGGTGCCCATCAGCCGCGCACGGCCGGCGAGGGGCAGGTGCAGCCCTCGGCCGCGGCCGCGGCGGCCAGGCTGCGGGCCGAGAACGCGGCCCGGCTGGAGGTCACAGGGATCGCCTCGGACGATGAACGTGTCGACGTCCACATCCACGCTGTGTCGCTGGGGGACTGGGAGTACTGGCTGACCGCGATCGGTGTGCCCCTGAACGCGCAGACGTACCGCAGTGGTTGGGTGCAGACCGCCACCGGGCACCTCGACGGTGTGGAGGTTCATCTCACCGCGGAGGCCGTGCCCCGTCTCCTGCAGGAGGCGGGGCAGCAGGCCGCCGACCCCTTCCTGCTGGGGGGCCGCGTCTACGACCTCGCCCTCGGCCACACCGACCGCCTGGGCCAGACCTGGTTCTACCACGGCGGTCGCCAGGAGGACGGCACCCCCCTTCTCACCCTGGGGGGCCCCAGCGGTCCGCCCTATCCGCTGACCTCCATCGTGGTGGCCAACGGGCCCCTCACCCCTGCCGCCGCGAACCCCGGCGACCACGAAACAGGCTGAGAACGCCTCGCCCCGCCGGCCGTGCCCGTGCAGCCCGGGTCCTCAACGCGTAAGCGCTGCATGGCAGTCGACGGCCTGTCCGGGTCGCAGCAGCCCGGCTGCCGGGGGAGAGGGGTGTCCTACGTGTGGGGTCAGGGCCGAAGTGGGTGCGTGTGGTCGATGGACGGGGGCTGAGCCGCAGGGGTGTGCATGGGCGATGGCCAGGCCACGATCCAACTCACGAGGGATGAGGCACTAGGCCGTTTCGTTCGGATCACCGGACCCTTGGCATGAGCGCGCTCTTCGAGTGCGGCGCCTGCGACGGCGTTTGTAGCCTGGCGTTGCCGTATGTCGGGGGGAGCTGACCGTGGAGAACATCCTGTCCGTGGCCATCGGGGCCGCTGTCGGCCTCATAGGGGTGGTGTTCGGTTCGTGGTTCACCGCGCGCCGACAGGACCGCATGTGGCTCCGCGAACAGAAGCTCAGAGCCGGGATCGGCTTCAACACGGCCGTAGTTCAGCTACTGGACTATCTGAAGGAAACACAGCTGAGTGGCGACGGTCCGGGAGCCAACGAGTTGGCGAACCGGATGCAGGAAGCACGCTCAGCCCTCTACCTGCTCTGCTCCAGCGACACCGTCGATCTCGCCGATGCTCTCGCGCGTCGGGTCTGGAGCACTCGGCCCACCGACGGCCAAGACGACCGCCGGGCCGAGTTCCGAGAGACGTTGGACCTCCTGCGTCGCTTCACCCACCAGCTCCGGCAGGAGATCGCCAGATCGTAGTTCCCCTTTCCTGGTGCCGAATCGTCGCTGCTGCGCTGTCGGCACGGCGCGCGGTCGGAGGGGGTGTGCGGCTGTCTCCCCGAGGCGATCGGTCTGCCGAGTCCGCCGATAAAGGGGCGGCGACGGCCGACGGGGTTCTTCATGATCGACAGTCAGAGATCACGGTTGGTGTGCGGCAGCCGCGAGAGCCCTCGACGCCGGCGCCGACCGAGTTGGCTTGAGAACCGGACACGGGACACCGAGGAACCACGATGCGCACCGTGATCAGTACCGCTTTCATATCGCTCGACGGGGTCGTGGAGGCCCCGGGCGGCGAGCCCGGTTACCGGAAAACGCAGGGTGGACCTTCAAGGACATCGAGTTCCTCCCCGAGGCGTTCGACATCACGTCCCGTGAGCAGAAGGAAGCCACCGCGATGCTGATGGGCCGGACCAGCTACGAGGCGTTCAGCCCGGTGTGGCCCGACATGGAGGACTTCGCCGACTACAAACTGATGCCGAAGTACGTCGTCTCGACCACCCTCGGCGAGGACGATCTGATGACGAACTGGGGGGAGACGACGATCCTGCGCTCACTCGAGGAGGTCGCCGCGCTGAAGAAGACCGACGGCGGCCCGATCATCGTCCACGGCAGCGCCTGCCTGAACCAAGCCCTCGCGGACGCCGACCTTGTCGACCGCTACCACCTGCTCGTCTTCCCGCTCCTGCTCGGAGCGGGCAAGCGGCTCTTCAGCACCACGGACAAGGACACGCAGAAGCTGAAGCTGGTCGAGCATGACGTCTACGCCAACGGCCCTGCAGAAGAACGTATTCGACGTCGTCCGCTGAACAGGGCCCCGGGTCCGCGCCACCGTCGTGTCCTCGTCCGTTGCCCTTGGCAAAGCGACCTGCCCGCTGAGTGTCGGCTCACCGAGCGGATGAGAGGAAGAAGCCCGCGATGTGGAGTCCGGCCCGGTGGATGGTCGCGGTCTTCCCGCAGCCGGTGGCGATGCCGCTCTCCTGCCCCGGGCGGTTGGTGCATCGCTCGACAGCGGTGCGAGCTGTTCCGGCGGTTGGCGCCGAAGGCGCCAACCCGGCCTCGACGCGGCCCGGCACGGGTGGAGGTGCACAGTGCCGGCGTCGTCGGTGAACTCCTCCACCTGGTGCTCTCGCGTGGCGCGCCCTGTTCCCGCACGCGGCTGACGATCAACCTCCGGGTCGGCTCCGCGCACGGGCGCACCAGCGCCCCGCGTCGGTTGAGCCGGTCCCCTTCGAGCCGCCGACGCCGAGCGGCGCACCGCATGGTCGAAAGCGAGGGCCTCGGCCACGTCGAACGCGGCCGTAGGGACGAAAAGGGTTCCGGGAGGCCGCCGCCTGCCACCGGCTTACCGACCGTCTCACCATGGGGTGCTTGGCCAGAGGTGTCGGCTGCTGCCGCTCGCCCAGGCCGGCCGGTCTCATCCGACGCACCACGATCCGCCTGATAGAGCCCACCGGTGGACGCCCCGATCACCGCGCTCAGAGCGAGGGACGGCGAGGCCTTCCGGCCGTGGGAACCGGCCCAGCCGGCCGACTTCTTCACCCCGGAGGGCCAGGCGGAGCGGATCGACCGCCTGCTGGCCGGATACCGGGCCGGCGCGGTCTGGCCGGGCGTGATCCTCGCCGACGAGGTCACCATCGAAAGGCATCCTGCCGCGGCCGCACCTTCGCCGCGGTTGTGTCGGCTACTGGACGGAGATCTGCTGCCCCTTGCTGTTCAGCGCGTTCCGCCGAGAGTTGAGCCCGGTGCTGGACGAGGTGGGAGAGCGAACCGCCGAGGACAACGCCGCCCACCGGTATGCGTGACACCCGGACCCGGCCTGACAGGGCCGTCATCGTCCCATGCCGCCGATCACGGGGGGTGATCTTGTTGTGGCGGGTGTGATCACGGTGTCGGAGCCGTCCTGGACAGCTTCCGCTCACCGGGCTGAGCCCGCGTCGGTTCGGCCGGCCGGTCATCGCGTGGCGGCATGAGGGAGCGGATCCGGAGCGCACGGGACGGCCCCGGGGCCTGCCGGTGGAGGTCCGGGTGCTGCTGGTCGCCGCACAGGGGTGGACCCATCTCGCAACGATGCCGGGCGGACCGGTCCGCAAGTGGTCGATCATGACGTGAAGTCGGCGGGCAGGGTAGCGCAGGGCGCCGGTGGAGAAGAAGGTGCGGAACGCCCCGGCGACAGGGCCGTTAGACTCATCGACAGGCGGTCACTGCCCTCTCCACAGGAAGAACCGGCGTGCCCAACACACTGCAGGAAATGATCAGGCACAAGTTGGACCAGTACGGCTGGTCCTACAGCGATGTAGCGCGCCGCGGTGGCATCTCCCGTTCGACGGTCCACCATCTGGCGACGTCGGAACGGCTGGCGCAGATGCCCCAGCAGACCACTCTGGAGGGCTTGGCCAAGGGACTGGGCATCCCGGTGGCGCCGGTGCAGCGGGCCGCCGCCGAGGCCGCGGGCGTCCACCTGTACCTCGAGGATGCACCCGAGGCCGCGGATCCGGAGGTAGCGATCCTCATCGCGAGCGTGCACAAGCTGAGCCCGGCGGACCGCCGGCATGTGGCCGTCCTCGTGGAGTCGCTGCTCCACGCGAACGGCACCCCGTAGGCAAGGCGATGTCTTGCCGGTCGCACGCCGGGCCCGTCACCGCGGGAGCGGGAGCGGGAGCGGTTCAAGCGTGCGTGCCGTGGTGATCCAGTCGATGACGGCGTGCACGGTGACGCAGTCGAGTTCGGCCAGTTTGAACACGGCCTGGACGTCAGCGGCAGCGAGGGGAACACACACCCGGTCCAGGGCGCCGTACAGGCGCAGCCGGTGGGCGTGGGCGGTGGAGGTGTCCTGGACGGGGTGGATGTCGGGCCTGGGGCCGCCGGTGGCGGGCACGGGTGCTGTCGTTTCCAATGGGATCCGCCTTACGGGGTGGAGGGGAGCGCTGGTGGGGCGGCTGGGGCCTGCGGGGCGAAACGGTCAAAGCGCTGGCTGAGCCGGCCCTCGGCAAAGGCGTGTGTCCGGCCGGGGGGACGGGCCGTGCGGTTCACGGTGGACGGTGTCCCCAAAAGCGCCGACGACCGCGTGGTCGTACCGGTCCCCGATGGTTTTGCGGACGGGCGCGCACGTGAGTAGAGCCGGCCCGCTCGGTGAAGGAGCAGGCCGGCTTTACTCTCGTACGCGGCCCGGGCAGCGGGGTCGGCGCGGGTGACGGCGGCCATGAGGGCGCCGTGGACGAGGGCGCGGTGTGCTGCCGCGGCGGTGCTCCAGCCGATCAGGCTGCCGTAGCGGCGGCCGAGTTCCTGCGTCACTCTGCGGTATCCGTGGGCGGAGCCGGACTCCTGGTGGATGCCGGGGATCAGGCGGGTCGGCCAGGTTCGGCGCAGTGCGCGTGGGAAGGGGGTGCGGGCGCGCCAGGCGTGGTATCCGGACTCCGAGGCGCCTGTGAGTGCGGCGATCCGGCGTGCCGTGAAACCGTGCGACGCCAGGCCGTGGATCACCGCGTAGCGTCTTGTGGGGGCATCATCTGCCGCAATGCGGCGGTGACTTCGCGGCACAGGCAGGACTTCCTTCTCCGGTTCGCCGATGCGGGTGCGGGCCCGTGCCGGGTCTGCCCCGGACGTGGCGGAGCGCCGCCGGCGGTACACGGTCCGCCAGGAGATGCCCGGTTGCCGCGCCACTTTTTTCGCCGGGCGCCCTTTTAGGGCCGGTTGCTCTGCGCGGGCGCGCAGGCTTGCGGGGTGATCACTGCTCACTGGATCTGGATCCCACTCGCTCATGCCGCCGTTCGATGGACGGGCGAAAGGACCTTGCGCCGGGCAACGGCGGCTGCCTGGCGTCTGCCGGTGGATGCCGCCGGTCCCGCCGCCCGTCGGACGTTCGAGGGCCGACGCGCACCACAGTTGCGTCCTTCGCCCAACGGGCAGGCGCCGCAAGGACCCTGGCACCGGCGGCCGGCAGTGTCCGTCCGGGTGCCGGGTGCCGGCTGCCGGCCCGGGGCCGCCACCGGGCATGCCGTGTGAGCCTCGATCCCCGCGGCGCCGCGCCGCAGGGGCACGCCCCGATGGGCCTGCCCCTGCCTCCAGCGTCGGGGGCCGTGCTACTGCTGGACGCTGATGGCCTGGGAGGCCTGGGACTGGGCGACCGCCAGCGGCGAGAACTGGTTCAGCGCCATCGACTCGTTGTGGGCGTCCACGTGCGCGATCTTCTTCGAGACGGTCGTCATCTTCGTGAAGCTGAACGAGAACTTGCCCAGCGCCTCGCGGCCGGGGAGCAGTTCGGCGGTCTCGGCCTCAAGCCAGTCGTTGTTCATGGGGAAGCCTTTCAATGAAGGAGGGGATGTACGCGAAATCAGGAGCCTGCGCCGGGCGGCGGACAAACCAACTGCCGCCGCCGGCTTGGCTCCACCCCGTCTCGGCGCCATGGGCCACCGGGCCTGCCGGCCACTGCAGAAGCCGCAAGACCGGGCGCGATGGCGTCGCACGGATCCCGTACGGGAACGGTCGTTCCGGGCGGCAGGGCCATGCGCAACCCCGCCGTCCGGAACCTCCGGACGATTCGTCCGGAGAGCGTGGACGGTAGCGGAAGGGGAACGGTCAACGCAAACCGCTTATATCCGACATTCGTTCAAAGGCGTGTGCCTGTTCCATTCCTCGCTCCTGTGCCTCAACCGCCCGCCCGCTACTGCGCGTTGCGGCCGCCACTCCCGCCTGGCCGACGGCGCTGCGCAGGCGCGAGGGCGGCACGCCGGGCCGGCCCCCCTCTTGCCGAGGCGTCGAGCACGTCCCCGTCCCGGAACCAGTCGGCCGCGGGCGGCCGCCGCCGGGCCCGTTAGGGAGGGGGCGGGAGCCAGCCTCCCGCCCATTCAAAAGAGGGGCCTAAGCGACACCAAC
>NZ_JBWKFL010000057.1:29877-41244 GCF_056434305.1 Streptomyces sp. NPDC044061
CCACCCCCCCACCGACCTTTCTCACTGTCTTTGGCTCTTCGTTCTACCTCCCCTGGTTCTTTCCGCCCCCCCCCCCCCCCCCCCCCCAACCCCCCCCCCCCCCCCCCCCCCCCCCCCGGCGCCGTGAGGACGGCGGCGGGATCCGGCTTCCCGCCACTTAAAAGGGCGCGCCGAGGCGACACCACCGCCGGCGTGCCCCTCCCGAAGTCCCGACCGGCGTTCCCGGACGGTCATCCCCCCGGTGCCGGGCGGTGCGCCACACCGCCCGGGAGGCCCCTGGCGACCCTCGCCCCTGCATGGCCGCCGTACGGCGGTCGGACGGCGACACGCCAAGCCTCGCGTGTCCTTCCACCCGCGGACGGCCGGCAGACGTCTTTCGGCGAGAAACGCGCCTCCATAAAAGTCGGGGCGGCACCGATACCCACCCCAATCAGCTTCACCGCAGGCCGCCGCGCATTTTCTCACCGCACGACTCCGAAAAAATCCAGGGCATTTCCAGCGGCGTATTAACACCATCAGGCTCAGTGTGTCGCACCCTTGCCAACCGGTCTGCCTGGTGGGGGAGTTCACCTGGTCGGGTGCCTTTGCCGAGCAGAGCACGGATTTCCGAAAAGGGCACGGCAGCGCTGCTGAGCTGCCGTTTTCGATATCACGCCCGCATGCCCGCAAAAATTGATGGGCACTCAGTCCGCAACCAATCGCGGGGTATTTGTGTAGCGTCAGGATCAGTAGCAGGGCTAAACCGGCCCTGGTGTTTGAAAGGAGATCAGGTGAAGACCATTGCTAAGGCAGTAGCGGGCACGCTTTTGGCGGCCGGTGCTGTCATGGCGCCTCTCTCGATGGAGGCATCCGCTGCCCCGGCGGCGGTCCACGCGACGGCAGTGGCGCCCTCGTTCCACCCGGGCCACCACCACGCCTACGGCTACCGCCACTTCGATGACTGGCGGCGGGGCTGCGACGACGACCGCTACGGCCGCTTCGACCGCTGGCGTCACCGCAACCACTGCCGCTACGACCGCTACGACGACTGGGACCAGTACCGGTACGGCAACCACCACCGTGTCTCCTACTGGGACTGCGACTGACGTCGTCAGCCAGCACCACATCCGAGCCGCCCGCGGTCAGCGCCCCTGACCGCGGGCGGCGGCCGGTAGGTGTCGCCCCCGGCGTCCAGGTCGTTCGCGACGCGGCGCGCTGTCACGATTCCCGTCATGCACATCAGCCTGACGGTCATGTTGGTGGCGCGCCAAGCGACTTGAGGAGCCTCAAAGGAGCCCTCCAGGCGTGGCGGGCCCGTGCCGGTGCTCGACGGACTCGGCCTGCCGGCTGCGGCCGTGCGCCCGGACCGGCCGGCCGTAGGACCGCGGAACGGGCCGGTAGATCCGTACGGGGATGCGATGGGTTCCACGCGTTGAGCCGGACCGCCCACCGCCGCCCCACACCGGACGGCCGGTCGTCCGGACGTACGGCCCTGTCCCTGTCCAAAGCGGCCGGCCGGCGCGGAGTTCGTAGCGCCGTGCGTCACAGCGCACTCGATCGCGCACCGCGCAGAGGCGCTGGTGAGGGTGCCGAGGAGGACGAGGGCGGCGTTCACCGCGAGGGCCGTCTTCAGCCCGCCGAGGACGGCGGAGGTTCCCGTGCCGGTCATCGCGGCGGTGGCGATCGTGCTCATGATCGGTGTGCCCATGGTGATGCCGATCTGCTGAGTCATGGTTGCGAGCCCGGTGGCCAGGCCCTGTTCGTGGTCGGCGAGGCCGGAGGTGGCGGTGACCACGAATCCGACGATGACGAGCAGGTTGCCGGCACCGCCGGCGAAGGTGGCGACCAGCAGCAGCCACATCCAGGAGCGGTCGTCGTCGAGGCCGAGCAGCGCGGCCGTGAACACGGCCCTGCAGGACGCCGCCGGTGATCAGCGTCTGCCTGCTGCCGACCTTCCCGATGACCTTCGGGGCGACCGAGCCGCCGACGACCGTTTGGACGCCCAGCACGCCGAAGGACAGACTGGCGGCCAGCGGGGAGAGGCCGAGCACCTCCTTCAGGTAGAGGGTCAGCAGGAAGACCGGGGAGGTCTCGGTGAGGAAGGCGATCAGACCGGCGACGTTGCCCCAGGCCGACGTTGCCCCAGGCCACCGAACGCCTGCCGAGCACGCCGAGCGGCACCAGCGGGGCGCTCACCTTGCGCTCGACGGCCCAGAACACGATCAGCAACAGCGCGCCGGCCGCCGGCGACAGCAGGGCGTTCGCGGAGCCCCAGCCGGCTCACCGGCCTGGGTGAGGCCGAAGACGACGGCCGGCAGACCGAGGGTGACGCTGATGGCGCCGGGCACGTCCGGCTTCGGGCGCTGATCCGGCCGGGACTCCTTGATGACCGGCGGGGCGACGATCAGGACGGTGAGGGCGCCGGGCACGTTGATGAAGAACGCCCAGCGTTAGGAGAGCAGGTCGGTCGGCAGGCCGCCGAGGATCGCGCCGGTGGTGAATTTGGCGGACATCAAAGCCCCGTTGAGGCCGAGGGCCTTCTCCCGCAGCGGACCTGGCGGGAGCGAGGTCGTCATGAGCGAAAGGCCGGCCGGGGTCACCGCAGCCGTCGCGAGCCCCTTGGAAGACACGGGCCGTGATCAGCACCTTCGGGTTCTGTGCCGGACCGCCCACCAGCGAGGACGCGCCCAGCACCACCAGAGCGCCGAGGAAGAGCCGGCGGTTGTGCGAACAGGTCCGCGACCCGGCCGAACAGCAGGGTGAAGCCCGCCGCGTACAGGGCGAACGCGGTGCCGATCCACTGCAGATGCGCCAGAGGGAAGCCCAGGCCCTCGCCGATCACCGGCAGCGCCACGTTCAGGATGGAGAAGTCCACGGCCGGCGTGAACTGGGCTGCCGGCAGCACCAGCCGAGGCGCGGGGCGAGGACGGCCGTGGCGGTTCCTACGGCCGTACCGGCCGTGTCCGAATCAGCGAGGTCTCTCCGGGGCGTCCCGAGTGTGCGGCTGGAGTTTCCGCAGACCAGGGTGGTCCGGAGCGCTGTAGCGGATGCAATAGGTGTGGTGCACGGGGCTTCACCCTGATCGTTCTCTGATGCCGGCTCGTGGGGATCGCGCTGTGTCGGCAGTTCGGCGCGCGGAGGCCGGCGCCCGGGTGCGGAGTTCTCCGATGAACGCCCAGTTGGCGCTGTCGAATCGTCAGGGCCGGACGGGGAGGTTGGCCTCCCATCCGTCGAGAAGTCGTTCGAGTCCCAGTTCGAACCCGCGCTCGGCGCTGTCGACCGCGTGGGGCAGTTCGGCATCACGAATGACGCGGGCGAGGAGTGGGTGGCGCCCGGTCTTGACGACTTTGTCGAGGTAGGGCGCGTGGGCGTCCATCCATTCCTGGTTGCCGACTCCGGAGCGTCGGACGGCTTCCTGTTGGGCGAGTTCGCCGATGGCGTAGCCGCGGACGAAGGCCTGCAGCGTGTTGACGACGGTGATCATGACGTCGATGTCGAAGCCGAGGGGATCGAGGGCGGCGAGTGCGTATTCGGTGGCATCGAGGGAGTTCGGTCCAAGTGATGGGCGCCCTGCCGCGAGGGAGGCCATCCAGGGATGCCGGTGGATGGTGGCCCGGGAGCGATAGGCCAGTGTCCGCAGGTCGCTGCGCCAGTCGCCGGTGGGGGCAGGCGGGCCGCCGTCTTCGGCCGCTACGGCGTCGAGCATGAGGTCGAGCAGGTCGTCTTTGGACGCCAGGTAGCGGTAGAGCGAGGCTGTTCCCGTTCCCAGTTCCTTGGCGACGCGCCGCATGGACAGTGCCTCGATGCCCTCGGCGTCGGCGATCGCGATGGCGGCGGCGGTGATCTCCGCCCGGGTGCGTGAGGGCGCGGGGCCTTTCGCGGCCCGCTCCGGCCGGTTCCAGATCACCGTGTGAGCGTCGTCCATCGGGTTTCCCTCCTCACTACTGCGCTCACTGTTCGCAGTAGTGCTATCGTGGCGCCATTACTGCGAACACTGTACCCGAGTAGAGCGTGTCCAGCCGAAAGGGAAACCACCATGACCACTCCCGTCACGATCATCGGCGCCGGGCTCGGCGGCCTGACCCTCGCCCGGGTCCTGCACCTGCACGGCATCCCCGCGACCATCTACGAAGCCGAGACATCGGCGGAGGCCCGCACGCAGGGCGGCCAGCTCGACCTCCACGAGTACAACGGGCAGCTCGCCCTCGAAGCGGCCGGCCTCACCGACGAGTTCCGCGCGATCATCCACGAAGGCGGCGAGGCCCTGCGCGTGCTCGACCAGCACGGCGCGGTCCTGCTCGACCAGCCCGACGACGGCACGGGCGGTCGCCCCGAGGTGCTCCGCGGAGACCTGCGCCGGATCCTGCTCAACTCGCTGCCCGACGAGATGATCCAGTGGGGACACAAGGTCACCAGTGTCCGCCCCCTCGGAGACGGAAGGCACGAGCTGACCTTCGCCGACGGGTCGACTGTGACGACCGGCCTCCTCGTGGGCGCGGACGGCGCCTGGTCGAGGGTCCGGCCGCTGCTCTCCGACGCGAAGCCCGAGTACGTCGGCACGTCGTTCATCGAGACCTACCTGTACGACGCCGACCGACGCCACACGGCAGCGGCCAAGGCCACCGGCGACGGTTCCCTGTTCGCCGTCACGGCCGGCAAGGGAATCCTGGGCCATCGAGAGGCCCACGCCGTTCTTCACACCTACGTCGCGCTCACCAAGCCGCAGGAATGGATCGCCGCCGTCCTCGCCAGTCCCGAAACGGCGGCGGCCCAGGTGGCGGCAGAATTCACCGGATGGGCGCCCGAACTCACCGCACTCATCACTGACGGGGAAACCGCCCTCGCCCCGCGCCCGATCAGCGCCCTGCCGATCGGCCACCGGTGGGACCGCGTTCCCGGAGTGACGCTGCTGGGCGACGCCGCCCACCTCATGTCACCGTTCGCCGGGGAGGGAGCCAACCTCGCCATGTTCGACGGCGCCGAACTCGGCAAAGCCATCGCCGCACACCCCGACGACATCGAAGCCGCCCTTGCGGAGTACGAGCAGGCTCTCTTTCCCCGCAGCGCCCGGTTCGCCGCCGAATCCGACAAGAACCACCGGCTCATCTTCGGCGACAACGCCCCCGCCGGCTTGCTCAACCTGCTCACCGGCCTGGAGCCGACCGAGTGAGCAGGACCCACAGATCCGCGATCGTGAGCCGCAGGCGTCGGTCTGGCCGCCCCCACGGCCGGCACCCGCACGGACGAGCGGCTGCTGACGTTGAAGCAGATCGCCGCCGCGTTCGGCGACGTGCCGAGCGACCGCGCCGACGCTGGGGCGTGCGTAGCGCTCCAGGGAGCGGACGGAGGCGTGGCGGCAGCGGGCCGGCAGCATTGGGGTGGAGGCGGCCAGGAGACCGCCAAGACGTTCGTGTCCTGCATTCTCGGCAAACCAGGGCTTCGCGCCCCCCTTCAGATTGGTCGTGTACGCCTACCGCCGGGGGCTGGTGATCTGATGCGGGTCCGCACAGCGGCCGGCCGTGCGGCATCGAAGTGGTCGCGTGGACGTATAGGTGAAGGAGCCGGACGGCGCCGACTACGACGCTCCGCCCATGGCCAGCGCGGTTCGCGCCAGCCCGCGCAGCCAGGCGTGGGCGTGGTCGGTGTCGTAGCGCTGATGCCATGACAGGTATATCGGTGCCGACGGCAGTTCGAGCGGGAGGGGGAGCACGACCAGGCCGAGGTCGGCGACCGCTGACCGCGTGGTGGCTTCGGGGACGCAGACCAGGAGATCGGAGCCGCGCGCGAACTCCAGCGCGGCCGCTTCCGTGGGCGCGGTCGCCACCACGCGGCGGGTGAGGCCGAGCCGCGCGAGGGCGTCGTCGAGGGCATTACTGAGGTTTCCACGTCGCGAGACGGTGACGTGCTCAGCGGCGGCGTACCGCTTCGCGGTGACGGCCCTGACACGGGTGAGGGGGTGCCTCTGCCTCACGACGATGACGAGGCGGCTCTCGCCCACGTTCTCGGCACGGATGTCCGGTGCGCTCGGGCGGTTGGCGTTCGCCTCCAGGTCCACCTCGCCGCGCCGCAACTCGGGGGTGCCGATGCTCGATTCCGCGACGAAGCGCAATCGCACGCCCGGCGCCTCTTCACGCACGGCCGAGAGCAGTGTGGGGCCGCTCAAGGCGACCAGGGAATCATGCCAGCGGAGTGTGAAGGTGCGCTCCAACGTTGCCAGATCGAGTTCACGGCTCGGTGCCAGCACCCCCTGGACCTGGTGCAGCAGCTCGTGCACCTGTTCCCGGACGGCGATCGCGTACGGCGTCGGGGTCATCGTGCGGCCGGTGCGCACCAGGATCTGATCCCCGGTCGTGCGCCGGATTCGGCCCAGACTCCGACTCATTGCGGGGGCGGTGACATGCAGGCGTGCGGCCGCCCCGGCCACACTGCCCTCCTCCAGCAGCGCGTCGAGCGCGGCCAGCAGGTTCAAATCCAATTGCATGTGAGTAATCCTAGCCGTGCTTTACATGCATTTGAAGTTAATCAAGGGGCTGTATACCTTCGAGACCAGAGCGCTGAACAGAGCGCACGGTTCGGCCCGAACGGCCTCATCACCTCCTACTCAAAAGGGAGTTCACCATGTCCGAAATGCTTCAGACCACTGACGTCGCCGCCTTGGACGCCGACCTGCTCGGCCAGACCGCGATCGCCGTGCGTGCGGCCGGCTCGGCGCTGCGCGGGCGCTTCGGCGAGGTGGTCCGCTACCAGACCCGCGAAGAGCTGATGCGCGCGCTCGCCGTCAACGACGACACGGCCCTCGACATCCTGCGCCCCCGCCTCACACGCCTGCGTCCGAATGCTGGGTGGGTGGAGGACGAGCTGGACGGCGGGGCGCTGCCGCCCGGCGAATGGTGGGTCGTGGATCCGGCCGAAGGCAACGTCAACCACCTGCACGCCCTGCCGGAGTGGGCGGTGACCGCCACCCTCGTGCGTGAGAACCAGCCGGTGCTCACCGCGGTCCACCTGCCGTTGACCGGCGAGACCTACACCGCGCTCGCCGGCGCGGGCGCCCACCTCGACGGCCGACCGCTGCACGTCTCCCGGACCGCGGACCTCGGCCTGAGCATCGTGGCCACCAGCCAGGCCCGGCCGGACGAGGACGACAACGTCGTGCGACGCGTCGGCTCCTCGATCACCGCGATGCTCCTCGACGCGCTCGTCGTCCGCACCGCCGTGCCCGCAACCCTGCACCTGCTGAACGTGGCCGCCGGCCGGATCGACGCCTTCTGGCAGTTCGCCGGCGCCCGCGCGGACCTGCTGCCCGGGGCGCTGCTCGTCACCGAGGCCGGCGGACAGATCTCCGACGCCCAGGGCCGCCCCTGGACCCCGCAGAGCGAGAGCCTCCTGGCCGCCGCACCCGGCGTCCATGCCGAGGCCGTCGCCACGCTCTCACGCTGACCGGGCACCACAACCTGCACGCACGGAAGGACCAGATCATCATGACCACGATCGCAGTTCTCGGAAACGGCCGCGTCGGCGGCACTCTGGCCACAGCCCTCACCCGGGCAGGGCATGAGGTGACCGTGGCGGACCGCGCACCGGGCGCCGCCGCCGACGCTGCCCGGACAGCCCAGATCGTCATCAACGCCACCCCGGGAGCCGGCTCGCTGGACCGGCTCGTCGCCCTGCGCGAGGAACTGCGCGACAAGATCCTCGTCGACGTCTCCAACGCCACCGTCGACGGACCGGACGGACTGCCTGCCCACCTGATCTACCCCGGCTCAAGCCTCGCCGAGCAACTCCAGGAAGCGCTCCCGAAAACGCGCGTCGTCAAGACACTCAACACCATGCTCTTCCCGGTGATGACCGCGCCGGCCACGCTCACCCAGGCGCCCGACGCCTTCCTCTCCGGCGACGACCCGCAGGCCAAGCAGACCGTCCGTGAACTGCTCATCAACCTCGGCTGGCGCAAGGAGTGGATCACTGATCTCGGCGGGATCCAAACCGCCCGCGCCACGGAGGCCGCGATACTGTTCGTGCCGCACGTGATTCGGTCCAGCGGATTCGCGCCCTTCGCGATCTCGATCGCCCGCTGATCCGCACACAGTGCACCGCCGCCGGTGGGCCCACATCCAGAACAGATACGCCGCCGACCGCCGACCGCCGACCGCCGACCGCCGACCGCCGGCCGTCAAGCGGCCGGCCCGGGCTCTGCTCAGCCCAGTGGGCGGTTGAGCTGGGCCATGAGCTCAACCGTTGGCCCCCCGGGGCGGCGGCGAGCCCATCACCCTGGTCCTGGAGTTTGAGCTCCAGGTCGACGGCCTGCTGTTCGAGGGTGGTGATCCGGGCCTTGAGCTGCTCGGTGTCCTCGGGGCCACCGATGCCCACCTCGCGCCAGACTTGATCACCGAGTACCTCGCTGAGGCGCTGTTCGACGCGGCGGACCCGGGCAGCGAGGCGAGCGGTGCGGGCGTCGGCGGCCAGCAGGTCGGCCTGTAGAGAGGCCCGGCCGACCGCGGGGCCGCGGCCGGCGGGGACCGCGGGCGGTTCGGCAGCCTGGGCGTGGACCTGGGCGAGCAGGAAACGGTGGCGGTAGAGGAAGGCGCGGTCGACGCCCTGTTGACTGAACAAAGCCCGGAGTTTCTGCAGTTCAACCGGTAGATGGCCACTTTCGGCGGTACGTTCTGCGACCATGATCGGAGATGACGACCCCGAGCGGGATCTCAGTCGGGTCGGCTGATGGCTACGGGAAACCGCTACGAGCCCTACCAACTCCTTGATCCTGATGGGGCGGTGGTGGAGGCTGCTACCGCCTACTTCCGGGATCTCCTGGCGGCGGGCAGGGCAGAGGCCGCAGTCCGGTCGTATGGGCTGGATCTACTGCGCTGGTTCAGGTTCCTCTGGTCTGACTCCGGGATCGCCTGGGACCGGGCGACGCGCATCGAAGCCCGGGACTTCAGCAGATGGCTAGTCGACCACGCACCTCGACCAGTCCAGACGCGCGGCCGCCTACGGTCGTCGTTTCCCCTCAAAGAGAGCAGTGCGGCTTCCTCAACGTTCGTGGCTCGCCCCGAGTGGCGGACATCATCGCGGTCCGTGTCCTGACCGCCCACGCGGTGCACCGGCCGACCGCTGGAAGGAACGGCCGTCCGTGATGCCCGAGCTGCTCACGACGGTTGGGTGGTCCTTCCATCGCCCGTTCGCTCCCCAGGATCCTGGACGGGCTGTCCCTCCTACTCGTACGCGTGGTCGTCCTTTGACGGCAGGGACAGCATGGTGTCGTCTGCTGCGCCGCGGTGCAGCCGCGCCCAGGCAGGCCCGGCCGGCCGCGGGTGCCGGGTAGACCTGTCGCAAGTGCTGCTGATGGCGCCCGCCATGCCGGGCGCGTCATCACTGCTGGAGTTGCCGCGGAGCACGGCCCGGCCGGGCCCGCGTTCTGGCGTCTTGGCCGGCGCGCACAGCCGTCTCCTCGAGGTGAATCGAGAACAACGGGCACCATGTGCGCGATGCGCCCCTGGTCGATGACGCCTCCCGCATCCCGCCTGCATCACCAAGAATCCTCATCGATCACGGGAACCACGCCACCTTGCGCATGCAAAGGGATCGCCCTTTCTGAATTCTCTTTCAATGGCTTCGAAAAATACGGGGCATTAATTGTCCCTCTCTTGTTCAACGGATCCGTATAGGTGCACTGTTCACCTGGTCGAGTGCAGCTTATGGGCGTCAAGAGTGGCTGGAGGTCGTCCACGAGGGAAGCTGATCAGCTGTTTCTTCATCTCGGCTGCTCCCGCTCTGGATTGACACCAAATCAGCCTGCGTGACAACAGCGCGATTTAATGTAGCGTCAGATTCGGCATCGGAAACCAGCCCCGATGTTCGAAAGGAGATCAGGTGAAGACCATTGCTAAGGTGGCGGCGGGCACAATTTTGGCAGTCGGTGCTGTCGTAGTTCCTCTCTCGGCACCGGCAATCGCGGCTCCAGCGCTTCCGGGTACGGCCGCCACCATGCCGGTCGCGTCCTCGTTCGGCGGAGGCGGCTCGCATCGGATGCGGGACCCCAGGTACTTCCGTGGCGACAGCGACCTGCCGGGCTACCGTCACGGCGACCGCGACGACCGCTGGCGTCGCTATGACGACCGCGACGACCACTGGCGTCGTGACGATGCGCGCTGGAACCGCCATGACGACTGGTACCGGCGCTGCGGCTGGGGCTCCGACCGGAACCGGCACGGGCGCTACCGTCACCACTACCACTACCCCGCTTGGGACTGCTACTCCTACTGGCGCCGTTAGTCCGACGCATGGTTCGACGCAGTTCGCGCCGCCCGCCGTCACCGTTTCCCTGACTGCGGGCGGCGCCCTCGTGGTGGGTCTTCGCGGGCCTCCAGGCCCTTCCCGCAGCCGCACGTGTCAAAGTCCCGCGACCGGTCGGGCCGCACCGCCGGCCTTCAAATTTCCGTCACCTTGTATACGGCGACAACCGTTCCGTCCGCAGTGCGATGAAATTTCGGCGAGCTCTCCCTCAACCTGCTGACAGCAGTTTTGAACATTCGCAGTTCATCAGCTTCAAGAATGGCGCTGGCCGCCTTCATCAGGCTCTTTGAGCGATTTTCCCATTCTGCCGAATGCGGCTTGCAGGACATCAAGATCACAGGTTCACCAGTGCTGCCGCGAACTACTGCGGTCATTGATGTTCCTTGCACGAAGAGCACCTGTCACTCCTCCCGTCGGAGCAAGATTCCAAAGCTGCTGTCCTGGCATCGCATGAGTGTCCTGGCATCGCATGAGGATATCCGTAACTCACTTCCATTTCGGGTGCGATCCTCGAGGTCCTGGAAGAGAACACCTGGGCGATAGCAACCGCGGAGGGTTATTCAGGGGCCCGTCTTTCTTGATCGGCAAGGCGGCCCTGCTCGGTGGCCTGGCGTGTGCGACGACGTCAGATCTCCACCGGCAGGTCAGTCGCGGCGGCTGCACTGACCTTTAACAGCGGCTAACACAATGAGGTGCGTCGGGCCTGATGGCCGTGTTCATGACGGGAGTTGAGCGTTCAGCCGGTGTGGGGGCGTCGCCGTGGATCATGCTAGATGAGTTGTGGGACCGCCTGGAGCTGCTGCTGCCGCAGCCGCCTCGGCGGTTCAGGTATCCGGGGCGGAAGACGTTGCCGGACCGGGAGGTGCTGTGCGGGATCCTGTACGTCCTGCACACCGGCATCCAGTGGGGACACCTCCCGCGGGAACTCGGGTTCGGCTCGGGTATGACCTGCTGGCGTCGGCTCCGGGACTGGAACGAGGCCGGCGTGTGGCAGCGGCTGCACGAAGTGCTCCTGGCCGAACTGAACGCGGCCGCGCGTCTGGACTGGTCGAGGTGCGTGGTCGACTCATCGCACGTCAGGGCGCTAAAAGGGGG
>NZ_JBWKFL010000058.1:0-33324 GCF_056434305.1 Streptomyces sp. NPDC044061
TCCCGGGACAGCCCCAGCTGAAGCCGCCACGCTTTCGCATCCACCTCACGGCGGACATCCCCAGCCCAGTACGCGTCGACCGCAGCCCGGGCATCCCGCTGCAGGGCACGTTTCACCGACCACATCGCCGAGAACAGATTCTCGGTCCGGTGCCGGATCGCGGGGTCGTGGACATCGAGCGGGAGGCGGATCACCGCAAGCTCCGTGTCCGCGTCCCGCGACCAGCGCTTGTTCTTGTTCTTGTCACGGAACCGGCGGGCGGCAAGCGGTGCGTCGTCGGAGGCGGGCCCGGGTTCGGACAGCTCTGCGTCCATCGATGGCGAGCCCCCCCTTTTGACGTAGCAACCACCGCAACCTGTCCGTGACTTCGTCAGTGCGGCAACCACACCAAAGCTACAAGACCCCACTGACAACGCCCCGCGATGCGACGGAACTTCGGTCTCTACGATGGCCTTCATGCGCCTGCGTCTTGCCCGTTGTCCCGCGGTCGACCTTCATGCCTGGACCGGTCTGACCGGGCCGCACATGCAGCACCTCGTCGGGCGGCTGTGGGAACTCGCACCGGACTTGGGCCGAGGCCGGCCTTGGGCACTGCCGTACCCCGACCGCGTCCTGCTCGTCGTCCTCGCCTACCGGACCAACCACACCATGCAACAACTCGGACCCCTGTTCGGCATATCCCACGCGGCCGCCCACCGAGTCATGATCCGGCTCGCAGGACCACTCGCAGGACCGCTCGCCGAACTCCTCGGACCACCGCCCACCGACCGGCGAGAACTATGGATCGTCGACGGCACCCTCATCCCCGTCCACGACCAGCAGCACACTGCGAAGAGCAAAAATCACCGGCCAAGTGTGAATGTGCAGATCGTCTGCCCGGCACGGGACCGCCGCATCGTCGCCGCAGGGAAGGCGTGGCCGGGCAACCGCAACGATGTAGTCGTCTTCCGTGAAACCCTCCACAAGACGCTGCCGAACGACCATCGCCGCCTGTCCGGTGACGGCGGCCACCGCGGATGCGACCGTGTCCGGACACCTCGCCGCGGGCCCGACGGCCGCATCATCAAAGACCGCAACCACCGCCGATTCCGTAGGCGCCGTGCCGTCGCAGAACACACCATCGCCCGGCTCAAAGACCACCAGATCCCCCGCCAAAGCAGGCGCCGCGGCGAGGCCATCAACCACACCCTCGCCGACGTCCCCGCACTCCACAACCTCAAGCTCGACATCCGGTAAACCAAGTATCCCTCGCGGGAAGCACGTCCCGGCATCACGTGATAGCTCTTAGCGCGGAACCCCAGCCGTTTACGGGCGGGAGGAAGCGCTTCTCAATATAGGGGTGACCGCACCGGGGCACGGGTCTGCACTGTTGACCTCAGTCGGGGCGCTGCTGGTTCTCGATGTACTACTTGGTGATCGCCAAGAGGGCGCCGCCACAGGACACGGTGAAGTAGGACGGGGACCAGGAGTGGTCACCCCACAGGTACGTGCGGATGTGGTCGGGAAACTCCTGGCGGAGCCTTCGGGCCGATACGCAGACGTGGAACTTCCTGCCGATCAGTGTGGCCATAGGTTGGCCAGGGCCGTCCCTCGCCGCCGTCCAAACCTGGTCCTCCACCCGGCGATGCGCGGCCGGGCCTGCACCAGATACGCGGCCTGCTTCTCCAGACAGCGTGGGGACAGGCGGCACCATGATCGGCTCGGGCCACGGAAGGCCAGAGCCTGGCACCGCCGTCCTGCCACTCGTGCTATTGGTAGGCCGATTTCCGGATCACCCGCAGGCTCCGTGCGACCGTCGGCGGCTTGAACTTCTGCTCGAACAGCTCCGCAACTTGCATGCGTATCGCCTCTCCGCGCCGGTGCCCCACAGCGTTCAGCCCTTTCCATCCGCGTATCTCACACCACGGGATACGGTCACGACTCCAGGTCAAACAGGGATTGCAGGAAAGATCACCCTGACGAGTGAGGACAGTGACGATGAAGTTTATGCGGTAAGGCCAGGCGAACGTGGCCGCAGGTATTGGCGCTTTGTTGCGGCCGTTCGAAACGGTGCTCCGCTCAGTGATTCCTGCGCAGTGTGCGGCAACGGCGCCTTCAGTGTTTACGGCACCCTGGATTGCTTCGAGGTCGCGGTTGCGGCAGTGTCGACTGACGCGGTGCCGGTGAGGGTGGCGAGCATGTGGCGGACGTTGGTGAGTTGAGCGTTGATGCTGTCACGGCGGTTAGCGAGTGCCGCGATTTCACGTTCACTTTCATTACTGATCCGGTCGGCTTTGGCGCTGGCTTCGGTGACAAGATCTTTGGCCTGGTGTTGGGCGTTTTCCACCGTCTGGCGGGCGCGGCGTTCGGCGTCAGTGCGCTGCTTTTCAGCTTCGATGCGGAGTTGCTGGGTGCGGTGTTCGATCTGAGTCAGCTGTTTTTCTTCTTTGGCCTGTCGGGAAGCGAGGTCATGTTCGGCTTGTGCTCGGCGTTTAGCGAGCTTTGTTTCGAAGTCGGCTGAGGCGTCGGCCGCTTTGGCGCGCGTGTCCTCGAAATAAGTGTGTGCTTCCTGGCGCTGGGCTGCTGCGTTGTTGGCGGCGTCGTCGTGAAGTTGGGTGGCTTTTTGTTTGGACTTGTCGATGATCCGGGCACTTGCATGTTCGGCTTCGTCTTTGCATTTGGTGGCGTAAGAATCGGCTTCAGCGCGCGCCCGGTTGGTGACTTGATTAGCCAGTTGGTAGCCTCGCTCGGCGTCCTGGCGGGCCAATTCGCGTAGCTCCTCGGCTTCTTCTTCGCTGAGGAGAAGAATCTTTTCGACGCGGGCGCTGAGGCTGCCGTATGCTGTTTCGGTATTGCTGATCTGCGGCTGCGTATTCTGGGACTCGAGATGCAGTTCCCCTATGCGCTTTTCCAGCGTACTGATTCGTATCAAGGCACTGTCGCGATCGGCGGTGAGCTGAGTGACGAGTGTTTCGACCTGTTTACGGTCGTATCCCCGCCGTGTGATCTCGAAGCCGAAGGGGGAAGAGACGTCGCTCATGGGGTTCCTGTCAAAGAGAACAGCGAGTTGACGTGATGGAAAGGGGTGTTACTGACATCGATTCAACATTAATTGCGCTGACGGACGCCGTAATCGAGCTGGTGGGCATGTGCCCGCCATTCTGTGGCTGGGTAGCCTGCACCGGAGGGGCGGCAAGCGGACCTCTTAGTGATGTGATGGGTGATCAGGTCATGGTCCACCGGGGTCACCGGCTCCGGCGCCTACGGCCGCGCCTCGGCTGAACCCAAAATCCAGCAGGTCTTGCTACGCACGAGCGGACCTTCGCCCGCTCGGACGTGATCGTGACCGGCGCGGAGGAGGTCGCATGTCGGCTTGTAGCGTCTCGGGTCATGGGTAACCCGCCGCTGTGTCACGTGACTTGATCATCACGTGACATACTTCATACCACACTCCCGCTGTCACCCCTGGTCAGAGATCATCTCACTTGGCTTGATCATTAATCCTTCTTGAAGTCCCTGCTTGGCCTGGAGCGGTGGCCATCTCTCATGGCCTGTGAGGTACGCGGATGGGGGCAGGCTGAACGCTGCGGCGCGAACCGCGATCGGCAGCCAGACGTACAGGTCGCCGCCTTCGGACAGGCGGTCGGCGTCCATTGAGCGACTCTGTCGGGGATCTTGAGATTCCCAGGTGGAAGGGCATGGTGATCGGGCAGGCTCGGCTTGGTTCCGAAGGTCGACTGCCGTACATGAGGTGAGCTGGTGTCTCTCCGTCCCCGTTCTGGTGAGCAGGTTCCTTCCTCGACCGCGCGGGTGGCGCGGGCGAGCAATCCCCGTGGTACGACCGCGATGTGGGTACGGGACCGACTGGACGGGCTGTGGCACGACGAGGACTTCGATGCCTGGTATCCACGGGACGGGCGGCCCGGCCTGTCTCCGGCTCAGCTCGCCACGGTAAGTGTGCTGCAGTTCCTGCTGAACCTCTCTGACCGTCAGGCGGCCGAGGCGGTGCGCTGCCGGATCGACTTCAAATACGCCCTCGCGCTCGAGCTGGACGATCCCGGCTTCCATCACAGCGTGCTGTCCGACTTCCGCGACCGGCTGGCCCAGGACGACCGTGCCGATGCCCTCCTCGATCTGGCGCTGGCACGGCTGAAGGAAGCGGGGCTGGTCAAGGCGCGGGGACGGCAGCGCACCGACTCCACCTACCTTCGGGCCGCGGTGCGTGAACTGACCCGACTGGAGCTGGTGTTGGAGACGGTCCGTGCCGCGTTGGAGGAGTGCGCCCGCACCGCGCCGGAGATCCTCGACGGCTTGGTGGACGAGGACTGGGCGCTGCGCTACGGACGGCAGGTCCGTCTGGTCAGCCAGCCCAGCCATCCGGCCGCCCGGCTCAAGCAGGCCGGCACCGACGCCGCCGAGCTGCTCGAACGCAGCCGCGGCCACCGCCCGGGCGCGGCACCGGGCCCCGCGATGGAGGCGCTGCGGCAGATCATGGTCCAGCACTTCCTTGTCGATGCCCGGGGACGGCTGCGTCCGCGGGCCGAGAAGGACGGTTCGCCGCCCACCGGCCGGCGCCTGGAGTCACCCTACGACCTCGAGGCCCGCTACACGCGCCGCGGGCACCGGACCTGGGTCGGGCATCTCGCGCATGCCACCGAGACCTGTGACGAAGGTAGTGTCAACGTCATCACGGACGTGGCCACCACCGTCCCCACCGGCGACAGTGTGGCCCTGCCCGGCATCCACGCCCGGCTCAAGCGACGCCGCCTGCTGCCCGCCGAGCACCTCGTCGACAGCGGCTACACCTCCGTCGTGCTCCATGACAGCGCCGCCCGCGCCCACCGCGTCACCATGGTCGGCCCGGTCAAGACCGACAACTCCCGGCAGCGCAAGACCGGCGACGGTTTCGCCCGGGAGAACTTCATCATCGACTTCGACCGCCGCGAGGTCACCTGCCCCAACGGCCAGGTCAGCGGCAACTGGAACGAGCTTCCGGCGATGGCCCCCTACACGGTGGTCCGGTTCGACAAGCGGCACTGCGGGCCCTGTCCTGAGCGGTCTTCGTGCACCTCCGGGGCCGCACGGACGGTGAACTTCCTGCCCCGACGCCTGCACGAGCTCCAGGCCCGCAACCGCGCCGATCAGCAGGACCCGCAGTGGCAGCGGCTGTATGCCTCACGCTCCGGCATCGAGGGCACCATGAGCGAGCTCGTCAACGGCCATCAGATGCGCCGCTGCCGGTACCACGGCGTTGCCAAGGCCCACGTCCAGCACGTCCTGACCGCGATCGCGGTCAACATCGAACGCCTCAGCACCCAGGAACCAGAAGACTCCACCTACCGCCCCCGCTCACCGACGGCGTTCCGGGAGGCCTATTCACGGGGTTCACCAGCCTTTCTTGTAGAAGGCGAGGGCGGTGACGGTCTTGGCGACGAGGGCGAAGTGGGTGAGGGGGCCGCGGTAGCGGGTGGCGAAGATCTTCCAGTCCTTCAGGTGTGCGATGGCCCGTTCGACTGCGGCTCGGAGCATGTTGACGGAGCGGTTGGCCACCTTGTCTCCTGTGGACCGCTCCTGGCCAGGCGGCTTGCGCCGTGGTGTGAGCAGTCCGGAACCGACGTAGCCCAGATCGCCCATGCCCTCGCGTTCGGAGAAAGCCTGAGGGAAGTCGGACTGGCGCCAGGCGTGCATGTCGTGCCGGCTGCCGGGTACCGGCGCGGAGACCGCGAGTAGGTCGCCGGCGAGGGTGGCGGCGACCTGCAGGTTGAACCCGGTGTCGCGGTGCTTGCCGGAGAACAGCGCGGTGCCCTCGCTCGCCCAGTCCCACGTCGTGACCAAGGTGCCGTCGACCAGGACGATACGGCCGGCGGACGCCTCGGCGGGATCGGGAACGTGAGCGGCCAGGACCTTCTCCACCACCGGCAGTAGGACCGTCCACCGCCTGGAGACGGTGGCCTGGGAGATCCCGAACAGCTCGGCAGCCACCTCCTGGACCGGGTTCTGCCGCAGCAGGAACAGCACCAGCACCACCGATTTGTACAGACCTAACGCCCACATCCGCCCCGGCACCACCGGCGGATCAGGATCCTCCACGAGCTCTTGGTGAACCCGTGCGACCAGCCCATCCAGTTGATCGGCGTCCAGCGCTGTCGTAACGTTCCAGCTCAACGGCCCTGCCCTGGTACTCACCTGACGTCTTCGCAAACCTCAGGCTACCGAGCAGGGCCGCCCTCATGATCAAGAACAGCGAGCCGAAAACCCCGTGAATAGGCCTCCAGCAGTACCTCGACGACAACGAATTACCCCGGCCCCGCTGGTGGCGCCAAGGACAATGATCAAGAAATCTCAAGATCCCCGACAGAGTCCCTCATTGGCGTCGACGATGCCCTCATCACCCGCCCCGAGGCGTGCCGAGCCGCGGACACGGGCATCCCGGATGCCAAGTGGGGCGGGCTGGCCACTGCGCTGGTCGTGGCTACTCAGGGATCCCAGCTGAGCGCCGAACAGCCGATCACCTACTGCCATGGTCACCTCTCTCGCTACGCTCGCCCCAAGCGGGTCAGTTCGTCGGCACCCGCTGCCCCGCACGACCACCCGCAAGCTGCCGAAGTTCAAACTGCGCGAGTTCCGGGGCCAGCTATCAGCGCCGGGTGCACACTGACGTTGGAGGCCCGGCCTCGGACCGCATGCTCGTGATCAAAACCCTCTTGGCACTGATCGCCGCGCTGGCTGCGTTCCGCGTGCGACATGAAACTGTTGGCAAGCTCCTGACGATCGTCCCCACCGTCCTGTTCGGTGCGGCCCGTGCGCCTGGCTTGCCCCGGGGGCCGCCGGCTCGTCACCGTGACCGCTGTCCTCGCCTCGGGCTGCTCCTGACCGAGCTCCTCCAGCTCGCCCGTCAACAGGCACCAGAACTATTGGAGTTGCTCGGCGTCGGGCCAATCACCACAGCACAGATCTTGGTCAGATGGTCGCCCCCGAGTAGCTTGCGCTCCGAGGCTGCCTTCGTCTCCTTCGCTGGCGTCACGCCGATCCCGGCCTCGTCGGGCCTAACCAACAAGCACCGGCTCAACCGGGGCGACGACCGCCAGCTGAACCAAGCGATGCACACGGGCACCCTGATCAGGGTGCGGCTCGATCCTGCCACGAAGACGTCGTCGCCCGCCGCATCGCCGAGGGAAAGAGCCCCGTGACGCCCAGCGACGCGTGAACGCGACATCTGCTGCCAGATATTCAAGCTCCTGGAGCCCCGGGGAACAGAGGATGGAAGATCTTCTTCAAGCTGCTTGACACGACATAGCAGCCTCGAGGGATTTCTCTAAGCAGCCGGCCGATGGCTTAAGAGGGCGTTAAGTCCGTTTCTGGTAGCGGCCGCGTCCGGGTTGTTCGAGGAGTCCGTGGCGGACGAGTCGTCCCAGGCGGGAGCGGGTGACGTTGATCGAGGGTTCGTCGGTGGGCAGGCCGAGGTGCTCGTGCAGATCGCGGACGCGGAACACCTTCCCGGGGTGCTCGTTGAACGTGGTCACGATGCGCTGGTAGACGGTGGCGGTTTCCGCGGGGGCCGTTGCGTGGTTGGGAGGGGTGAGGCCGTCGATGACCTTGCGGGTGGCGGCGAGCTCGGCCAGGCGGGCTTCGGTCTCGGCGAGGGTGGTGGTGAGCCGCTCGATCTGCTCGCGCAGGTTGTCGGCTCGTGCGGCGGTCTCATCGTGTTCGGTCTGCAGCAGCCGCAGGAGTTCGTGGACGTTCACGCGGCCAGCTCCACGTCGTCGCGCCAGGCGGGGGTAGGGGTGGTGAGGCGGCGGAGCATGCCGGCGGTGGAGGCCCAGTAAACGCGGGAGGCCGCGTTGTCGGGTCGGTGGTCGTAGTCGCGGGCGAGGCGCCGGTGCAGCATGAGGGTGCCGTTGACCTGCTCGACCACCCACCGCTTCGGTTGCGGGACGAAGCCCTTGCCTTCGTCGTCGGGGTTGCGGCGGACCACCTCGACGGTGATGTCCTTCACCGCCCCGTGGATGACCACGGCGTCCTTGAAGCCCTGGTCGACCAGGACCTTCTCCAGGCGCATCCCGCATCGTTCGGCCGCCTGGTCCAGCAGGGCGATGCCGGCCTCGTTGTCGTGCGCGCTCGCGGCGAGGACCACCACACCGATGATCAGGCCCAGCACATCGACGGCGAGGCCCCGCTTCCTGCCGGGCGTCTTCTTGTTCACGTCCAGTCCCGTCGTCTCCTTCGGCACCCCGGCCGCCACGCGAACGGACTGGGTGTCGATGATCACCAGGGACGGGTCCTCTAATCGTCTGGCCCGCTCCCGAACCTGGCAGCGCAGGATCTCCTGGATCCGCTGGTCAAGGCCGTCCTGGCGCCACAGGGTGAAGTAGTAGAACACCGCCGACCAGGCCGGGAGGTCGTGTGGCAGGAGCCGCCACTGACAGCCCGTCCGGTTCTGGTAGAGCAGCGCGTTCACGACCTCGCGCAGGTCACAGGAGCCCGGGTCCCCGGTCGCCGACCGCGCCACCCGCTCCTGCTTCCACGCGGTAACCAGCGGCTCGATCAACGCCCACTGCTCGTCGGACAAGTCGGTTGAGTACGGCATCCGTTCCATGCTCACGACCCCATCATGCACACGACATGACACGAGCACGGAACCGTCCCATCACCCACGAACGGGCGACACCACATCATCAGGAACGGGACTTAACGCCCTCTAAGAGCTGCAAGAATGGCCGGGTCAGCCGTTCGGCGTACGGCGACGAATCCGTGGTGTGTTTCGGTGCGTACGCCTCCGAGTAGTGGGAAGCCCTCAAGCCGTGACGGCTCAGCGCAGCTCCGTGGAGTACCTCTCTTCTGTCCACCAGCTCAAGGTCGGTCTGGTGGGGATGAAACCGCCGGTATGGCGGCGACTGGTGGTGCCCTCGGATGTCACGCTGGGCTCGCTGCACGATGTGATCCAGGTGGCGTTCGGCTGGGACGACATGCATCTGCACGCCTTCGAGGACCGCCTGGGCGGACGGTACGCCCCGCCGGGGGACCTCGACATCCCTGTCATCGACGAGGAGGAGGCCGTCCTCGCGGATGTGCTGCCGGGCAGCGGCGACAGTATGGATTACACCTACGACTTCGGCGACGACTGGCTGCACCGGATCACGGTGGAGGCGGTGCGTCCCGCCCAGGACGGCGAGGGGGAGCGGGCGGTGTGCGCGGGTGGGCGGCGGGCCATGCCCGATGCCGAGGATCTCGGCGGCGTGTGGGGGCTGGCTGGGCTGCTGGAGCGGTACGCGGCCGGGGAGCGTCCGCGTACGACGGTCGTCCGGGAGTGGGTGGCGTGCGACGGCCGGCACGACGAGGTGCTCGCCGGGCTGTACGAGGAGGGGTTCGACCCGGCCTCCTTCGATCCCGGCGAGCTCACCACCGAGTTCGCGGAGCTGGCGTTGCGACGGTCTGCGGGCACACGGAAGAAGCGGCGTGGCGGGCGGGTGGAGCGTCAGGTCCCGGCAGGGATGTACCGGTGCGAGTGCGGTGGTCTACATCCGGTGCCCGGCGGCGAGGAGCCGTTCGCGGAGGACGACGGGCTGGACGAGGAGTTTTCGCTGTCCGATGTGCTGGGCGCCGTGGACCTGCGACCGCCGGCGGTGCGGTTGCCAGGTGAGGCCGAGCTGGCCCGCGCGGTGCGTGAGGTGCCCGTCTTCATGGCGGCCGTGCGGCTCGGGCGCTGGTGCGGTGGCGGACGGGAGCTGACCGCGAAGGGGCTGCTGCGGCCGAAGCTCGCCCGGCAGGCGGTGGAGGAGGCTGAGCTGTGGCGCGTCGACGTCGGGAATTGGGGAGATGTCGGGGAACGGACCGTGCGGCTGGCGAAGGTGCGCAGCGCGGCTGACATGGAGCCGCTTGAACTGCCCTGGGAGTGGGCGTTGAACTGTGGGTTCGTGGAGGCGGGGGGAGGCCGTGCGTGGGCCGGCGGCGACCTGCCGGACGAGGGCGACGACGCGGCTGTGCTGGCCGCCTGGCAGGCAGCGGTGGTGGGCGCGGCGGTCGAACTCTCCCTCGCCTTCCCCGTGCTGGACGGGGCGCTGGGCGGGCTGTCGCCGTTGCGGGAGCTGACCGACGAGGTCCCGCCGTTGGTGTTCTTGATGTTGCTCGCGGCGTACGGGCTGCCCGACGGGGAATGGCTGGATGTCGCCGACTACCTCATCCGCGGGATGGAAGGGCTGCCCGAGGGTCCGGCCCGGCGGCTGGTGTGGGCGCTTCTCGCCGACCAGTACGACGGCACCGCCGGAGCTCTGGAGCTGTTCGGCGCGGCCGAGCGCGAAGGCCACGAGCCTTTGGCGGCTGACGCCGCTTTCGCCCTGGTGCTCGACGGCCTGGGCGGTCCCGGCGGCGGATACCAGACGCCTCCCGTAGGCCGCTTCCGGCTCACCGCGCTGGGCCGCTCCGGAGTGCGCACGCTGCTGGTGGCGGCGGGCGTCCCGGCGCCGGTGATCGGTTCGCTCGATCGGGCGGATGCCCGCGAGTTGCTGACCGCTCTCGACTCCTACCGTTGCGAGGCGGACGCTGCGGCCGAGGTGGCGGGCTGGCTGGCGGCCCGCTCGGTGGTCGACGCGGCGGTGCAGGTGGTGGACGCCTGCGACGGGACGGAGCCGGCCGATGCGCTGCGCCGCCTTCAGGCCCCGCGGGTGCTGGCCGCCGTACTGGAGGCGGACCGCGGTGGGCGGGCGAAGGCGGTGCTGCGCAAGGCCGCGGTGTCGAAGGTCACCGGCTGTTCGCACGCGGCGGCCTCGATGCTGCGCCGGATCGGTGAAGGCGCCGACGGGGAGGAGGCATGGGGCCTGGAGTGGATGCTGGTGGACGGCGCGCTGCCGTTCGCCCGCGACGGCGAACAGGGGCTGCGGGAGAGGCTGTTGACGGGCCCCGAGGAGGGCCCGCGTCCGCTTGACCAGGTGGCGGCGCGGGCGGACAACCTGTGGCGGGCCGGCCATCCGCACGCCGGTGAGGTGCTGGACGCGCTGGCCCACGCCGTCAAGCCGCTCGACAAGGCGCTGGCCAAGCGGCTGCGGAGGGCCGCGTTCAAGGCGGGGAGCGCCACGTGAGTCTGCTGGTGAGCAAGATCGACAACGAGGCCGCGGCGCTCGCCGACCCGGTAGCCGTCTCCTGGGTACGCGAGCACCTCGCCGTCGGCGGCTGGGCCGCAGTGTTCGCTCCGGCCGACCCGGGGCAGCCGGCCCGGCTGGGCCGGCTGGTGTTCTACCGGCCCGCTGCCAGCGCCGGCCGCGTACCCGCCCAGATGGTCGCACCGCAGGCGGTGGAGCGGGTCCGCCTGCCGCTGGTTCTGCCGCACGGCGGCGGGGTGCGCACCCGCACCGTCGAGGGATGGGCGCTCTCACCCGGCGACACTCTCCCCCTTCTGCTTGACCTGCCCGCCTCCGGCGTGCATCCGTCGCTCGCCGCGTGGGCCACCGTCGCCCGCCGCACACTGCAACTGCTGGGTGAGGGGCGTCTGTATCCGGCGCTGACCTCCAACACGTACACCACCTGGCGGTTCGGGCCGCCCGGCGCGCGTGGCAAGCGGGACCTGGACGCACTGGCCGCCGCCCTGCCCCCATACGCCCACAACCTCCCCGCACCCCCGGGGGACGACCGGATGGCCTGCATCGCCGAACCTGCCGCACTGGTACGGGAGTTCTGCGATGCCCTCGCCGACACCCTGCCGCGCACCCCGGCCGCCGGCTGGGCCGCGCCCGGCAACCCCTACGCCGATCGCACGATGGCCCTCCACCCGCGCCTGGCAGCGTGGGCTGCCGAAGCCGCCGCCGAGCGGGCATCGCAGGTGAGCGTGGAACTGAGGGTGGAGCCCCCGTCCGGCCGGCACCGCGTCTTCCGGGCCGTGCTGCAGTTACGCACCGACGCCGACCCGTCCCTGGTACTGGACGCCGCCGAGCTGTGGGCCGACCCGCACCGCGCACAGCGACTGCTTGGCCCGCACGCCGAGGCCCAGGCGCTGCTCGCGCTGCGCCGCGCCGCCCGCTCCTGGCCGCCGCTGACCCGCCTGCTCGCCGAGGCCGCCCCGAGCGTGCTCCGCCTCGACGACGAAGAGGCCATGGACCTGCTGGGGGATGCCACCGACGCGCTGC
Source organism: Streptomyces sp. NPDC044061 (assembly GCF_056434305.1). Lineage (NCBI taxonomy): Bacteria > Bacillati > Actinomycetota > Actinomycetes > Kitasatosporales > Streptomycetaceae > Streptomyces > Streptomyces sp. NPDC044061. The sequence goes on from NZ_JBWKFL010000058.1 coordinate 12,096, forward strand.
GCACGGCGGGCGTGCGCGTGCACTGGCCCCGCGAACTGGTCAAGACTCTTCACCGGCGGGCGGAGATCGGGGCGGCCACCGCGCCCGGCGCGAGTGTGGACACCCTCCTGGGCCGCGATGTTCTGCTCGACTTCTCCTGGCATGTCGCACTCGGCGGCGAGAAACTCACCGAGACCGAACTCGACCTGCTCGCCGAGGCCCGCCGCCCCCTGGTCAGACTGCGCGACCAGTGGGTCCTCGCCGACCCGGGGCTCGTAGCCCGCCTCAAACGGCAGCGCAGCCGCACGCTGGCCCCGCTGGACGCGCTGCAGGCGGCGCTGACCGGCGAGGTGGAGTGGGACGGCGAGCGCGTCGCGGTCCAGGCGGCCGGAGCCTTCGGTGACCTGGTGGCCCGGCTGCGCGATCCCGAGGGCCGCACCCCCGTCTCCGTACCGGAGGGCCTGACTGCCACCCTGCGCGGCTACCAGCAACGCGGCCTTGCGTGGCTGGCGGACATGACCCGCCTCCCTCTGGGCGGGATCCTTGCCGACGACATGGGCCTCGGCAAGACGATCACCCTGCTCGCCCTCCACCTGCACCGGCAGGAACACCCCGACACCGCGGGCCCCACCCGGCATCCCTCCTCGGCAACTGGCAGCGCGAGGCCGCCCGCTTCACCCCCACTGTCCCGGTGCGCCGCTACCACGGTGGCGAGCGCACCCTCGACCACCTCGCCGATAACGAACTCGTCCTGGTCACCTACGGCGTCCTGCGCCGCGACCGGGACCGCCTCGCCACCGTCACCTGGTCGCTCGTCGCCGCCGACGAGGCCCAGCACATCAAGAACCCGTACGCCACCACCGCCCGCGAACTGCGCGCCCTGCCCGCCCGCGCCCGCGTCGCACTCACCGGCACCCCGGTGGAGAACAACCTCTCCGAACTGTGGGCGCTTCTCGACTGGACCACCCCCGGCCTGCTGGGCCCGCTGCCCGCCTTCCGCGACCGCTTCGCCAAGGCCATCGAGCGCGGCGCCCTCGGCACGGACGGCGACGAGGAAACCGCCGATCAGGCCCGGCAGGCCGCCGAGCAACTCACACGACTGACCCGCCCGTTCCTGCTGCGCCGCCGCAAGTCCGACCCCGGCATCGCCCCCGAACTCCCCGCCAAGACCGAAACCGACCACCCCATCACCCTCACCCGCGAGCAGACAGCCCTGTACGAGGCACAGGTCCGCGAGACCATGGCCCTCATTGAAAAGGCGGACGGCATCGCCCGCCGCGGCCTGGTTCTCAAACTCCTCACCGCACTCAAGCAGATCTGCAACCACCCCGCCCACTACCTGCGCGAGACCGGCCCGCTCCCAGGCCGCTCCGGCAAACTGGAACTCCTCGACGAACTCCTCGATACAGTCGTCGCCGAGGACGAGAGCGCCCTGGTCTTCACCCAGTACACGCAGATGGGCCACCTTCTTCAGCGGCACTTCACCCACCGCGGCATCCGCGTCGGCTACCTCCACGGCGCCACGCCTGTGCCGCAGCGCGAGGACATGGTCACCGCCTTCCAACACGGTGACTTCCCCGTGTTCCTGCTCTCATTGAAAGCTGCCGGCACCGGCCTCAACCTCACCCGGGCCACCCACGTCATCCACTACGACCGCTGGTGGAACCCCGCCGTCGAGGATCAGGCCACCGACCGCGCCTACCGCATCGGCCAGGACCACCCCGTCCAGGTCCACCGGCTCACCGCCCAGGGCACCGTCGAGGACAAGGTCGCCCGCCTACTCGGCGCCAAGCGCGCCCTCGCCGACCACATCATCACCTCCGGCAAGGCCGCCCTGACCGAGCTCACCGACACTGACCTCGCCGAACTCGTCGCTCTCTCCAAGGAGTTCGAGACATGACTCCCACACACAGGGCTCCCACACGCAAAGGCCCCCCGCACCGGCGTCCGTGCCTTCGCCTCCACCTGGTGGGGCCAAGCCTGGGTGGACGCCCTCGAAGCCTCCACCCTTGACGCCGGCCGCCTATCCCGCGGCCGCACCTACGCCCGCAAAGGCATGGTCGGCCCGATCACCACCGCCCCCGGCGTGCTGCGCGCCGAGGTCGAGGGCAGCACGGCCTGGCCATACGCCGCCGCGGTCCACCTGCGGATCTTCACCGACACCAGTGGGACGTACTTCTCGACGTCATCGCCGGCCAGGCCGGCCGCACCGCTGCCCTCCTCGACGGAGAGATGCCCGCCGACCTCGTCGACGACGCTCACGCCGCCGCCGTGCCCCTGCTGCCCGAACCAGCCGAACTCGATCCCGAGTGCTCCTGCCCCGACTGGGGCTACCCCTGCAAGCACGCCGCCGCCCTGTGCTACGCCACCGCCGCCCACCTCGACGACGACGCCTTCTGGCTCTTCACCCTCCGCGGCCGCACCAAGGACGCCGTCCTCACCGCGCTACGCTCCCGCCGTCAAGCCCTCACCCGCACCACCTCACAGACCAGCGACGCATCCCGCACCAGCGGCGTACCCGCCCGCGACGCGTTCGCCGCCTTCAACGGCGCCTTCAACCCACCCGCCCCCGAGCCCGTCGAGGCCGCATCACCTCAACACGAGGCAGCCTCCAGCCCACTCGCCACCGAGCCCCCGCCCAACGCCCCCTTCACCCTCGACGACCTCGAAGCACTCACCCGCGATACCGCACAACGGGCTCGCGCTCTCGCCACCGGGCACACAGCCTCCCTCACCGAAACACCCCTCGAGGACGCAGTGCGCCTCGCCGCGAACGGCGTCAGCGAGAACCGCTTCCACCACCTCGTCCTCGCCACCGCTCTGCCCGCGCTCGACTTCGCCCGCCTTGTCCGCGCCCGGCGCCACGGCGGACCCACCGGCGTCGCCGTCGCCCGCGCGCCCCTAACCCCCGACCCCACGGCCATGGCCGCCGCCCGCACCGCCCTTACCGACCCCGACGGCGCCCTGCGACTGCGCACCTGGCGCAACCGCCTCACCGCCGACAACGAAGGCATCCAAATCCGCCTCGGCCCCGACAACCGCTGGCACCCCTACATCCGCGAAGGCCACGGCACCTCCGCCGAATGGTGGCCTTGCGCCCCGGCCACAGCCGACCCCACCGCCGCCATCCTCGCCTCCCGGACCGCGGTCACGCGGCACTGACGGATACGCTGGCCGGGGCCACGAAGGAGGACACGATGACGACAGCATGGGACGCGCTCCCGCCCTGGATGCTGCCACCCCGGCCGAGCGGGTGGGAGGCCGATGACCTCGACAACGCACCCGACCTTCCCCGACACACCGAGCTGATCGATGGAGCGCTGATCTTCATGATGTCCCCGCAGCGTTCCTGGCATGCTCGCGTCGTCACCCGGCTGACGACCACACTGGACGATCAGGCTCCTGAGGGATACGTGATCGACCGGGAAATGACAGTCAAGCTGAACGAGAAAAACCGGCCCGAGCCTGACGTCCTCGCTGTCACGGTCCCATACGACCCGAACCGTACGCGCTACCTCCCCGACCAGGTCGCCCTAGCCATCGAAGTCGTCTCAGACGAGTCCGCCGACCGAGACCGGTCGCTAAAACCGTTCAAGTACGCACAGGCGGGCATCTCGCATTACTGGCGCATCGAGGATGAAAACGGTCTCCCCGTCATCCACACGTACGAACTGGACGACACCACGCGCGCCTACGTCGCCACCGGTATCTACCGCGAGCGCATCAAGACCGCGGTACCTTTCGGCATCGACATTGACCTGCCCCATCTCGTCAGCTGAAGACCGGTGTTGCCATAGGCCTGCCGATTGACGCGGAGCGTGTCTGAAAGATCGTGTAAGTCCGTGATGTGGCAGCTTGGCCCGGGGCTCGGCCTCGGGCCCGTGGGCCGGGCGGATCGGACGAGTCATGGCAGACAAGACGGAACCGGTTGTCTCTGCGGCCGGGGACGAGATGGTGGATGAGGTCGTCGAGCGGCTGCTGGAGAAGGCCGACGCTTCCGGAACAGCCCTGCTGGGTGAGGGCGGGCTCCTGACGGAGATCACCAAGGCCGTTCTGGAACGGGCTCTGGAAGCCGAGATGAGCGAACACCTCGGCTACGAGCGGGGCGATCGGGCTGGTCACGGCTCGGGAAACTCCCGCAACGGGACCTCGCCCAAGACCGTCCTCACCGACGCCGGCGCGGTCACTGTGGCGGTACCGCGGGACCGCAACGGCGACTTCGAACCGTGCCTGGTTCCGAAGAACGCCCGCCGGCTCGCCGGGTTCAACGACCGGATCCTCTCCCTCTACGCCCGCGGCATGAGCGTGCGCGACATCCGCTCCCACCTGGCCCAGATCTCCGGGGACGAGGTCAGCCCCGACCTGATCAGCAAGGTCACCGACGCCGTGGTCGACGAGTTGGTGACCTGGCAGAACCGGCCCCTCGATGCGGTCTGGCCGATCATCTACATCGACGCACTCTGGGTGAAGATCCCCTCGGGTTCGGTGACCTCGAAGCCGGTCTACCTGGCCGTCGGGGTCGACATGAACGGCCGCAAAGACGTCCTGGGACTATGGGTCGGAGCCGAAGGCGAAGGCGCCACCACCTGGATGGCAGTCCTGTCCGAACTACGCAACCGCGGCATCGAGGACGTCTGCATCGTCGCGCGCGACGGTCTGAAAGGCCTGCCCGACGCCGTCACGGCGACCCGACCCAAGGCCACCGTCCAGACGTGCGTGATCCACCTGACCAGAGCCTCGCTCCGACTGTCGTCGGTGCGGGACCACCCCAAGCTGGTCCCGGCCCTGAAGGCCATCTACACGGCCCCAACCGAGCAGGCCGCCGAACAGGCCCTCGACACCTTCGCAGCCTCTGAACTGGGCGAACGCTACCCCGCGATCATGCGGACCTGGCGGTCGGCCTGGACGGAGTTCACGCCCTACCTGACGTTCCCCCCGGCCATAAGGAAGGTGGTCTACCCCACGAACATGGTCGAATCGATCAACTCCAGGCTCCGCAAAGCCACCCGCAACCGCGGCCATCTCCCCTCGGAGCAGGCCGCGTTGAAGGTCCCGATCGCTGACACGCCCTTGACGCGACGGCCTGTGGGATGGTCGTTTCAATGGGAGGGTTGAGGCGCTGCCAGCTTGTTGGCTGGCCGTTTGGGTCGTGGTGCGGCCGGGTGACCGGCCCTGGTTTACTCCGCCCCGACCTGTGGTGTCGAGGCGTCAGCACAGCGCTATGGCATCCACGACGACGGCCGGGCCCTTGATGTAGGCGTCGACGTCGTCGGGCGGCACGACGATTCCCTGGTCGGACACGACCTGTCGCAATTCGACGAGAACTTCGTCTATACGCGCGCGTCATCAGGGTGCGCCTCAGCATCCACTCCCGTTGCTGGCCGCTTGATGAGCTCGTTGATCTGGGCGTGCTTGGCGTCGGTGCAATCGCGGTGCGCCTGGTGTTCCGCGCTGGGTCCGTCTATGTGTGCCTGTGGTACGAGCGTGGCTCGGGGCGGCGTGTGGTGTAGGGGTCTCGCGCAGTTGGAGGCGCGCCTGCGGGAGGTGGGTCTGCAAGTCGATTGTGACCAGGACTCTCGTAGCACGTCCTAAGCGGATGGGCCGGGGTGGAGTGGGGTGATGGGGGTGTTGTCGTACAGCTCGGGTTGCAGCGACAGCACGGGGCGGCCGTGTGGCCATGCGGCCGAGGGTAGGGCCATGGTCAGGGCGTGGCCGATGCGCCAGTCGGCGGCCACTGTGCCGGCGGTGACGGCGCTGTCAGGGTCGAAGGGCGCGATGATGAACAGCTCGCGGGCGCTGACGTAGGCGCCGACGCTGCGCTGCTCGCGCTCGGCGGCGTACAGCGACAGCGCGGGCACGTGCAGGCTTCCCTGCCCGCGGCCGGCTTCGATGTACAGGCCGAGCAGCACGGGATGGGCCTTGTGCAGGGCCAGCAGTGCGGTGTGGTCCAGGACGACGGCGGTGCTCACGCAGCCGCGCCCGGTTGTCCGCCGCTCTGGTGTGCGGCGATGCGGGCCCACAGTTCCCTGCCCGCGGCCTCGTTCTGGGCGGTTACCGTGACGCCGAGCGTTGTCTCGAGGTCGGCCTTGGCTCGTTGGGCGCGCTCTTCCAGCTCCTGTGCGGTCGGTGTCGCTCCAGCCAGCTCCTCGATTAGCTCCCCCATCGTCAGGCCCCGCTCGGTAGCCAGCTTCCGCAGCCGGTCCCGGGCCGTTTTCGTGGTTTGGATCGTGGTCGTCTCCGCCATAGTGACACTATAGCGGGCTGGGGTTGGCGGCCGGCTGGTTCGGTCGCGGCGTGGACGACGGGTCTGATGGAAGTGGACGGAAAACGATCTCCGCGAGGGCGGGCGGCAGTATGCGGGACTCCTGCAGAACGGGGGAGGGATCGGCGACTGGAAGCCCATAGCATCAAGTCCACCGGGTTCGACCGGGCCGGATGCGACCGCCGAAGCCCTCTCCTGTCCCTCCAGTGAGAAGGGGGACTGCGCGTGGTGCGGGCTGCTCGGGCGCCCCGCACGCCACGGCGGTCAAGACCATCATCGCCGTCGTCCGCACCCCGCCCGAGCCTCGGTTCTGAGGTGGGCGGGGCGCTCGACCCTGCCTGGGTCGGGTAGCCGTCGAAGATCGCCACCGGTCGTGCGCGGTACTCGATGCCGGTTCACGAGACCAGGGGGATCCTCGACGACCTTGTCGTCTATTGTCTGGTCGAACCCGAGTACTTGATCGTGGCCAACGAAAGGCAATGTGCCGGTCGTGATCTCAGCTTCGCGGCCGCATCGACGGCTACACCGCCGTGGTCCGGGACCCGTCCAGCGAGTGGGCGCTCATCGCAGTACAAGGCCAGAACTCACCTGCCATTCTTGGCTCGTTGGCCGCCGACTTCAACGTCGCCGCGTTGAAAATACGCCATCGACGCCGCGCGGCTGGCGGGCCGCGGTGTCATCCTCGCCCGTAGCGGCTACACAGGCAAGGACGGATTCGAGTTCTGCGCCGCCCCCAGGACGCGGCATCCGTATGGCAGGGCCGTCAGCGCAGCGGCCCCGCCTCACGGGCTCCTCCCATGCGGCCTGGCCTGCCGTGACACGCTGCGCCTGGAAGCGGTATGCCACTGTACGGCCGGGAGCTCACGGTCGGTACCACGCCGTTCGACGCGAGACTGGGCCGCATCGTGGACTTCGAAAAGCCCGGCGGCTTCATCGGCGAGGCAGCCCTGACCCTTCGCCTCAACCACGCGTGCTGCGTGCTGCGGCCGCCAGCCGTGAGAGGACGGCCTGCCTGCTGACCGGGCTCGCCTCAACCGGTCGGCGAGCCCCGCGCACCCGCTTCATGCAGGCAATACTCACCCCGGGTCGGCAACGTCGACACGCTCGCTGAGCGCCCTGCCTACCGCAGCGCGGGCCTCGCCCACCGTATCCTCACCCGCGTCAAGGACGCCTTGCGGCGCGCCGGATTTGCACTGCTCAGACTGCGGCACGAGCACGACAAGATCCACTTCTTTTGCCACCAGGGACACACCACCACCCCCGGCTGGCCAACACCAACGACTGCCCCCAGTTCACCACAGTGATAGAGGCGATCAGGGTGCCCCGTCTCGGCCCCGGCCAGCCTCGGACCAGGTCACCTCCTGTCATCGGCACAAGAGCTACAGCTCGAAGGCGATCCGCAGCTCGTTGCAGCGGCGGGGCATCGCTCGCACGATCCCCGAGCGGGCCCGACCAGGTCCGCAACCGCCTCCGGCCTGGCAGCCGCGGTGGTCGGCCCCAGCACATCGCTGCCGATGTGCGCGTGCCCTTTGACGACAGTCCCTGGCCCCGCGCCGGCACGGTTATGGCTGTGCTTTGTCGCTTTTCTGGTCGGCGGGTGTGTGGTCCGTCGTCCTGGCTAGGGTGGTGAGATCGGTGTTGTGTACGAGGGTGTACAGCACAGCGCGCCCTTGCCGGGTTCTCTCGACCGTGCCCGCCGCGACAAGGCGTTCCAGGGTGGCACGCACGACGGGGGTGTTGCGGGCCCGCTCGGGGTGTTGCTGTTCCAGTTCGTCGCGGATTTCACCGGCCGTGCGCGGTTCGCCCTGGTGGCCGTCCAGGATGGCGGCCAGGACCTTACCCAGCGTGGGCGTAGTGATGCCTGGCTTCGTGGTCTCTTCCTCGGTCTTCTCGGCCTCGGCCGGCGTGGCCGTCGGGTTCTTGACTGCCGTCCGCGGTTGTGGGACGGCCGTCTCTTCCACGGCCGGGGTGTCCGGTGCCGGCAACAGGTCGCCGGCGGATGCTGCCTGTGCCGCAACGGTGGAGGGTGCGGTGTCCTGGCCGGTCTGGCCATCGGGCAGGGAAGCCCGGACGCCAGTCAGCCATCCTTCCTCTGCCTGCAGCTGGGTCAGGCGTGCCTGGATTTCTTCTACCTGCTGGGTGAGGTCTTGCTGCTCGGCACGGTTGTGTTCGAGGTCGGCCGCGATCTGCTGTGCGTACCGGTTCTGGATTGGGGCGGTGGTGGCTTCGTCGGCCACGTTTTACGCTCCTCATCGTTGTGGGACGTTGCCCCGGGATGTTACTCACAAGTTCATGCATTTGCCTGCCACTCACGCCGGCACCACCGGAAACGTGAGTCCGCACTGAGCGGTGCAACCCGGCATTGGACAGGTTTCTCTCTATGCAGGGTAGGAGTGTTGTGCCTGGTCGCGGGCGTAGAGTCGACTTGTGGTGGGCCGATGGGGGAGGGGAACGTGACGGACGGGCGTTGGGCCGAGACCGCCGCGTGCCGGAGCGCTGACCCGGACGTGCTGTTCGTCCGGGGCGCAGAGCAGAACCGCGCCAAAGCTGTCTGCAACGGCTGCATGGTGCGGACCGAGTGCCTGGCCGAGGCGCTCGACGAGGGCATCGAGTTCGGTGTGTGGGGCGGGATGACCGAACGCGAGCGCAGATCACTGCTGCGCCGCAATCCTGGTGTCGCCTCCTGGCGGGTGGTTCTGGAGCGGGCACGCGCCGACCGCGAGGGGCCACACGTCAGCTGAGCGCCCCTGAGCCAGGGCGCCGCCGCGCGGTGGTGGGAGTGGGACGCACGACAACTGACGAGCCGCAGACGGGCAAGCGCATCTGAGGGACTAGCACCCGTCCCCACCTGCTCGGAAGCTGTGCGGCTGGGCATGAGTAGAGGGACCGAAGCCGTGCGGGGTTCGGGCTTTACTGGGTCGCGTATCCGCGGGGAAGGGATGCGTATGAACGCGATGCCTGTCCTACGAGGCCAGGCGCCCGAAATCCGTCGCGACGCCAACCCGGCATAGCGAGACGCCACCTCATTCATCAGGGGGAGGAGTCACATCCAATTCCTTCCCCAATCGCCCCGTGTCGCCCACTTAGCTCGCATTTTTCTTACGTGTAGATGTAGGCGAGGGGATCATTGGGTAAGGAATAGGCGCTGGCGCTTCGTAAAGTCTTCGTGTGATTGATGCGGCTTGAAGGCGCCTCTTAGCCGGGGACCCTGTTGGTAACCCTGGAGGGGGTGGAGGGTGCCGCGGAGCGCGCAGCAGTGGCGGGACAGCGGAATTTCCGCGACTGTCCGAGTTGCAGTGGATCTTTCGCTCGGCTGCGTACGCATTGGATCGCGACGCGTAGGAACTCTCGCGGCGTGGCGTTTCAGCGGCTCTTGGGTTGAATGGTGGCGCATGCCTAGTGGGCTACTCTTGTATGGCCGCGGCTACCGGTCGATATAGGATGGCCTGGACCAGTCGAGGAAGGAAGCACGCCACAATGGCTCAACGAGTGATCACTCTCGTCATCGATGATGTTTCCGGTGCAACAGGTGACGATATTTCGACCCACACGTTCAGTATTGACGGCATCTTCTACGAGATCGATCTCGGAGCCGACAACTACGACAAGTTCCTTGAAGCGCTGTCTCCGTACATCAGCAAGGGACGCAAGACCGGAACAGATGCGAAGCGCGCCCAGGGCAAGCGGCGCCCCGGCGGGCCGGGACCGGATCCCGTCAAGGTGCGCCAGTGGGCCAAAGAGCACGGTATCGATGTAAGCCCTCGCGGGCGCGTCGCCAGGGACGTGATCGAGAGGTACAACGCTGCTCGCTGAGCCTCTCTCATCCTGCGTTGCTGCAGATCGGGAGGGCGTGAACGGCTCGACCATGCTGCTGATTCGTCGGTCGAACAGCGGGTCCGGCGTAGTAGTTGCCAGGACTTGAGTCGGCGACAGAGCGTTCGCCGAGGACGCGCAGGCGGGCGTGGCCTTGGTGGTACTGCTGGTAGCGCTCTGGTGGTTCGCGGTGTCCGTGGGGGGTGCGGATGGTGGGGGCCTCCCGGCCGCCCGTGTGATGCGTGCGATCACATGCCAACGATGAGGGGCTCTGCGACGTCATCACCACCGCTGACCAGCGCATTTCACACCTGCAGCAGCATGACGAGTGGTTCACTGTCCCCGCGAGGTCGAAACACGCATCGCCACCACAGCATTACTGGCGAGACGACGTCGCCCCGCCGGGGCCCGGCCAGCCCGAGGCGGCTGTCGCGGATAGTCATGGTGCCGACTGTGCCGTGGCTGGTGGTGTAGTGGGCGAGGGTTATGCCGGCAGCAGCCAGGGGCTTGCTGACAGCGTGGGCAGGGCCGGGCCAGCAGTGGATCGCCGTCTCGATTGACGCGGGCGACGAAGATCTCAGCGCCTGTGGACGCTGCCCTCACCCGGCCCGGACGCCGTTTCGGAGCTGCTACGCCCCCGGTCCCACGAGACACCGGTACTCGTTGCCGCTGTCGGCGTCGATGAGCGTGCCCTCAATGTTCATGAGGGCCGTCAGGGGCACGGGCACGTCCATGCTGGTGACGTACACCGTGCGGCCGTGGCTCGTGTCCGCGTACCAGGACTTGTCTAACGTGCGGCCGGTCGTGGTTGTGGCTGTCAACTCGATCGTGCCGGGGCAAGAGGAGAACACCGCCCACCCCGCGGTGCCGTGGTCACTCGCCCGGTAGCGGAAGACGCAGTTGAGCCGGCCGTCCCCCTGGTGGTCGAGGCGCGGCAGGTCGCTGGGCTGCGCGGCGGGCGTCGCCTTGGCCTTGGTCGTGGGCGAGGGAGACGGAGACGGAGACGCTGAGTCGTGCCGGGTGCCGTGGGGAGCCGCACTGGTCGTGTTCCCACTGCCGTGTGGGCTGGCCGCTCTGTAGATGACGCTGGCCACGCAAAAGGCCACCACGCCCGCGATGGTGGCCGTCTTCCGGTTGAGCTTCACGAGGCTCGCTCCTGCCCGACGCTGCTGGGGGTCCCGGTGAGGGTGGGCGCGTGCCACAGCCGTCGCCACGCCTGGTAGAGCTCCTCAGCTGTCTCGCACGAGGCGTTCGCCCAGCCGTCCTCGTCGACGGTGCGGCAGGTCGCGCAGGCCAGGCAGTGGTTCACGAGGCGCGGAAAGGCCGCCTCGGCACCGGCGTTGGCGGTCGCGGAGTCGTCGTGGACGACGACGCGTTGCCGGTAGGCGGGACCGGACGGACGGTCACGCCACTGCCACTCAACCCGTGACACCATCGTTGTCACCCCCGCGGAGGTTTTCGTAGTGGTCGGCGAGGGCGTTGACGACGTGGGCGAGCTTCTGCGCGAGCTCGATTTGAGCTGCCAGCGTGTCGCCGCCAGACAGCTGGTTGAAGCGTTGGCGGGCCTCGCCGACGCAGGCGAGCGCGCAGGCCCGCGGCACGTCGTCGGGAAGGGCGAGGGCGAGGGCCTCGACGTCCGGCACGGCGGCCGCGACGTGACCGCGGAGCCGCGCGGTGAGCAGCCTCATCTCGGCGGCGGTGGGCGGCTCGGCGTCCTCGGCGAGAAGGCGACGGGCGCCCTTTCTCATGGTCTCGACGTCCAGGAGGTAGTTCTCCTGGTCTTGGGCGGCTGGTGGTGGGGCGGTACGTTGCGTCATGCGGCGCTCCATTCAGCGTCTGCCACGCCCCGGGAGGTCTAGTCCACCTCGCCGGGGTCTCTCCTTAGAACTGCTGAGGCTAGAATCGCTGGCCCGCCAAGGCCAGCGGTGTGCAGACGTGTGCAAGGAACCTCGCCAGGCTGGGAGTTGAGGGCGCATCATGGGGTTGATTGCTCCTCACCGCTGGGGGACCGTGGTGCACACAACCGCACATCCGAGTTGAGGGAAGCAGCCATGGCGCTACAGTTCATCGGCATCGACCCGACCACCGGCCAGGACAAGAGCCCGACCGTGTTCGTCGACGAGGAGACCAACGACATCGTGATCCAGGGCTTCAAGCCGGGCGGGAAGACCGAGGCGGAGGTCGCCGCGTTTGAGGTGCCCGGCCACGCCGTCGGCATCCCGGACGACGAGGCGGTCATCCGCGTCCCCGCCCGCATGGCGCCGTTTCTGAGGGAGGCCTGTGATGCCGTCGAGCGTGCCGCCGTTCAGTGAGCTCCTCGCGGGCTGCGAGCGGTCCGCCGTTCACCTGGAGACGCGGGACAGCTACGCGGTGGACGAGGAGGACGCCGACCTGAAGGCCTGGCGGCGCACCGGCCAACGCGACGCCGACCCCACCTCTGCCTACTGGGCGCCCTGGGTCGACCTCATCTCGGGAGCAGTCGCCTGCGGCGTCACCGTCCGCCGCGCCCGCGTCGTCTCCGAGCCGGTGAGCGAGTACATCCGCTACGAGCACGCCGCCACCGGCGTCAACGTTGCGGCGGGGGAGCAGATACGGTGGCTGCCCCGCCGCCAGGCGTCCGACCTCGCGTTGCCGGGCAACGACTTCTGGCTCTTCGACGACCGCCTGATCCGCTGGCACCACTTCAGCGGGGACGGCACCTGGGTCGAGGACGAGCTCTCGGAGGACCCGGCCGCCGTCAAGCTGTGTGCGGACGCCTTCGAGGCGGTGTGGGCCCGCGCCACGCCCCACGACCAGTACGAGATCCGTTAAGAGCAGCCAGTCGTTAGGTAGTTGATGTCCGTCTCCCCGTCCTCCTCCGCCCAGGCCGCGCGTGAGGCCGTCGCCAGACGGCTCCGCGACCTCCGGAAGGAGGCGGGGCTGACGGTGAAGGAGCTGGCCGCCGCGTGCGGCTGGCACCACGCGAAGACGTCCCGGGTGGAGAACGCGCTCACCGCGCCGTCCGCGCGGGACATCCGCGCCTGGTGCGAGGCGGCCGGGGCGGCGGACCAGGCGCAGGACCTCATAGTCCAGTCGCTCAACGCCGAGTCGATGTACCGGGAGTGGCGTCACCAGGTCCGCAACGGGCTGCGGCACCTCCAGGACAGCGCGGCGCAGTTCTACCGCGACACGGAGCTCTTCCGCCTCTACTCCTCCACGGTGGTGCCGGGCCTCCTCCAGACCGAGGGGTACGCGGCGGCCGTCCTCCGCACCGCCGCGCGCTTCCGGGACCTGCCGGTGGACGACAGCGTGGAGGCGGCACGGGCCAGGGTGGAGCGCTCCCGCGTGGTGAACGAGCCTGGACACCGGTTCGTGGTCGTCCTCGAAGAGCACGTGCTCCGCTGCCAGATGGCCGACGAGGATGCGATGGCCGCCCAGCTCGGCTACCTCCTCACCGCGGGGGCGCTGCCCGCCGTGTCCCTGGGCATCATCCCCATGCCGACCAGGGAGCGTACCCAGTGGCCGGAGGAGTCGTTCCACGTCTACGACGACAAGCTGGCGTCCGTGGAGCTGGTCTCGGCGGAGGTGAAGGTGACCCAGCCGTCGGAGGTCGCGCTCTACGTCAAGACGTTCGAGCTGCTGCGCTCCATGGCGGTGTACGGGGCGGAGGCGAGGGAGCTGGTCCTCCGAGCGATCGAGGCGCTGCGGTAGGCGCAACGTGTGGACACGCTTACGTGCATGGGGCGAGCGCCGAGAGAGATGCTCAGTCGCTCCACCATGGCCGCCACGCCACCGAGCACACCGGGGCCTCGGGGCCGCTCTACGGGAGATCTGTCAGCTGACGCCGCCGCCCCACTTGGGGCGTACAAGCCGCTGACCTGCACATCTCAATGTCATCGGGTGCGCTGTGGGACAGTTCGGGACGGGCGGAGGACACGATGAAACAGCACAGGACGGCTCTGCCGAGCTGCCGGAACCCACACCGGAACTCGTTGAGCTGCTGAAATCTGATCCGGCGGTGCACGGCGGAACTTGGCTGGTCCCTACAACGTCATAGGGCGCAAGACCAACACCTCGGCCGGTACCCGGCATTGCCGGTGCGCCCAGATGAGACTGCCTTGGCGGGAGGCGCCCATCAGTTTCGCCGATGCGGCAACCGGAAGGAGCTCCTCGGCCTGTGGGACGCCGCATGGGCGGCCCAGGAAGCACAGCAGGCGCAGGCCAAGGCCACTGAGCCGGCTGAGGAGCAGTGCCACGAGCCGTCCGCCGACTGACCATGCTCAGCCAGCTCCGGCCACCGCAACGGCACAAGCAGCGCCCGTACCGTACGGTCGCGGCCGCGTGACTCGGGGAGACCCTGCTTGTCCGTCTCCGGCCTCGTAGGCGTCACCGTCGCGGGCGGCGCCTTCATGATCTGGGTCCTCAACGCCGACGCAGACGACGACCCCCCTCCGGCACAGAGGGCGCACAACCTCACCCACCGCGCCGCCGCAGTCTCCCCCGACCAGCTGCCAACGGCACCGCATGCACCTCGCTGGAGCCGGCCAGTCCATCTGTGCCAAGGACGCCGTCATGGCGTGCTCTGGCAACGCGTACGGCGCAGTGATCGAGCTCCGCTACAGGCCCGATGCGATGCCGCCTGGGCCAGGATGAGTAAAACCTCGGCGGGGGACCAAGTGATCATCGCACCCGGCCAGGGGGAGGCCCACACCCAGCCTGGACCGGCACGCCGCGACCTCCCCCGTCAGTCCTGCAGACCCTGCGCCGCTGGAACCTGGCATTGCTCTGGTGACCAACAGGCTCGGCGATGTCCTCCCCTACACCAGCGCATACGAAGAGGTAACCAGCGGCACCGGACGGCTCGACCCCGACACCCCCAATCTCACCCGCTACGTCTTCACAGACTCCCGCGCCCGGAGCTTCTTCGCCGACTGGGACGTCGTCGCGGACGAGCAGGCGTTCGACCTCTGGCTCGGACCGCTGGCCGAGAAATCCGAGAGGCTCATGGCGGAACTCGAGACTGCTGCCGGCTCCGACCTCACTCGTCCGCGTCGACCGACGCACCTACCAGGCCACCATCAGCATCAACGTCCTATTAGCCCCCGCGCTGTCAAACGCCCCATGTTCCGCTAGTCTTGGACCAGCCCATGCCCGCCCGACCCGTCCGTCTCGCGGAGCGGGTCGCTGTGACTGGCATGCTGGAGACCTACCGCGGGATCGAGCCGTACGAGATGGACCGTGTGGCGAAGTCCTTCCCGCACATCCGCGCGTGCGACATCCGGGCTGCGCTCGCCGAGCTGCCCGAGCTCCACCCCCAGACGGAAGCCGCCAGGCGGCATCTTGGCGCTGGCGCCGTACGGCAGGCACGAGGCGCCGCTTCCGGCGCCCACAGGGTTCGGTCCAGCAGCACACGGCCGAGTGCCTGCTGGGGATTACTGGTGCCGGGCGGACGGGGTCGGGAATCGCGGGCGGCTGCTGAGGCGCGTGATCCTTTAGGTCACTGCTTCTGGTAGCCCTAGCGGCGAGCCAGGCGCGGGACAGTCACATGATCAGCCGTATAAGTCCTGAGTATATTGAAATCGACTATGCATGCGTTTTTGGTCAGGTCCGGCGTAGGTTGCCTCACTCGGTGAGACGGAGTGTTTGGAGTCGGTCTCCTCGTCACCAACAGCACCGTGGCCGACCGCAACCTCATCAAGGGAGGTGACGGCTGTTGCGGCGTCTGCGTTCCCTGCTGAGCGTGCGCAGCCTCGCTGGGCAGATGTTCCTTCTGGTGCTGGCGGTGGTGGTGGCGCTCGTCGCCATCGCACTCGTGGTTCTCGTGGTGCAGGCTCGGCGTGAAAGCATGTCCGATGCCCAGCGTCGGACGCTTGCCGCCGCGCAGATGTTCGCGAACTCTCCGGGGATCGTGACGGCGCTGGACAGCAGGGACCCGACCGCGGCGCTGCAGCCGCGTGTCGAGGCGAACCGGAAGGTCGCCGATGTTGATGCGATCATCGTGTACGGGCTGGATGGAACCATCCTCGCCCACAGCGATCCTCAGCAGGTCGGGAAGCACGTCATCGGCCCCTATCAGGAGGCGGCGGGCGGCAAGGCCTTCACGAGGACCTTTCAGGGATCCCTGGGTCTGTCCGTGATCTCGGCGGTCCCCGTCAAAGACGCTCACGGCTCGGTGGTAGGCATCGTCTCCGCCCCGGTCAGGGTCCGGGAGGTCCAGGATGTGGTGAGCCGGCAGCTGCCGGTGTTGTTCGGGAGCGCTGCCGGGGCTCTTGTGCTTGCCGCGGGCGGCGTGGGACTGGTGACCGGTCGGTTGCGGCGGCAGACGCATGGGCTCGGCCCACTCGAAATGACGCGGATGTACGAGCACCATGACGCGGTTCTGCACGCGGTACGCGAGGGGGTGCTGATCACCGGGGGTGACGGCCGCCTGCTGCTGGCCAACGACGAGGCCCGGCGACTGCTTCACCTGCCGAAGGATGCGGAGGGGCGCCATGTCACCGCTCTGGGCCTTGAGACGGGCCTTACCGAGCTGCTGGCCTCAGGCCGTGCGGCCACCGACGAGGTACATCTGGCGGCTGACCGTCTTCTCGCGGTGAACAAGCGGCCCACCGCCCCGTATGGGCCTATCAGCAGCGTGGTGACCATGAGGGACACCACCGAGCTGCGGGAGCTCTCCGGCCGCGCCGAGATGGCCCGCGAGCGGCTGAATCTGCTCTATGACGCCGGAGCACGGATCGGGACCACGCTGGACGTGACGCGAACCGCCGAGGAACTGGCGCAGATCGCGGTCCCCCGGTTCGCCGACGTCGTCACCGTGGAGTTGCTGGACCCGGTCCTGAGCGGCGAGGATCCACCCGGGGTGAGCACCGACATGCGTCGCATCGCCGTCGCCGGACTTCAGGCGGACCATCCCCTCTACCCGCTCGGTGAACTGATCCGGTTTGCTGCCACCCACCCCGTCGCCGAGGGGATCGTCAGCGGTCGCGCGATCCTCGAGCCGGATCTGAGCACAGCCGACGGATGGCAGGACCAGGACCCCGAACGTGCCCAGCAGGTGCTGGACTACGGCATCCACTCCCTGATTGCCGTTCCACTACAGGCCCGGGGAGTGCTGCTGGGGATAGTGAACATCTGGCGCAAAGGCGCCTCGCCGCCCTTCGAACAGGAGGATGTCTCCTTCGCCGAGGAGCTCGCCGCCCGGGCTGCACTGAGCATCGACAACGCCCGGCGCTACACCCGCGAGCACACCCTGGCCGTCACCCTGCAGCGCAGCCTGCTGCCCCGCGCCCTGCCCGAGCAGACCGCCCTTGAGGTGGCCCACCGCTACCTGCCCGCCACGGCCGGGGTGGGCGGGGACTGGTTCGACGTCATCCCGCTGCCCGGCGCCCGGGTGGCCCTGGTGGTCGGCGACGTCGTCGGCCACGGCCTGCACGCCGCGGCCACCATGGGCAGGCTGCGCACCGCCGTGCACAACTTCTCCGCCCTGGACCTGCCTCCCGATGAACTGCTGGCCCATCTGGACGAGCTGGTGGCCCACGTCGACACCGACGAGGCTGCCGAGGAGGACGGCCGGGGGATCACCGGGGCGACCTGCCTGTACGCGATCTACGATCCCGTCTCCGGACGGGTCGCCGCGGCCACCGCAGGCCATCTGGGGCCGGCGCTGGTCCACCCCGACGGGACCGTGGCCTTTCCCGAACTGCCCATCTCCCCGCCGCTGGGCCTGGGCGCCGGGCTTCCCTTCGAGAGCGCAGAGCTGACCCTGCCCGAGGGCTCCCGGCTGGTGCTCTACACCGACGGGCTGGTCGAGAACCGCGACCGCGACCTGGACACCGGCCTGAAAGCCCTGCACAGCGCCCTGGCCGGGCCCGACCGCACCCCCGAGGCCACCTGCACAGCAGTGATCGAAGCACTACTGCCCGCACCGCCCAGCGACGACACCGCTCTGCTCGTAGCCCGCACCCGCCGACTGGACCCCACGCAGGTCGCCGAGTGGAACGTGCCCCGCGACCCGGCGGCCGTGGCCCCCATCCGCACCGCCTGCGCCGACCGGCTATCAGAATGGGGCTTGGAGGAGATCGGATTTGCCACCGAACTCATCCTCAGCGAACTGATCACCAACGCCATCCGCTACGGCGGCGAGCCCATCACCGTCCGGCTGATCTGCGACCAAGTCCTGATCTGCGAGATCTCCGACGGCAGCAGCACCTCTCCCCACCTGCGCCGGGCGAAGAGCACCGACGAGGGCGGCCGCGGACTTTTCCTGGTCGCCCAGTTCGCCCACCGCTGGGGCACCCGCTACACCGCCCGCGGCAAGATCATCTGGACCGAACAAGCCCTCCACGACACCGCTGCCCCGGCCGGGGAAGACCTCGGCGAGAGCATCCTCGACGCATGGGACGACACAGCGCTGTGAAGGACGTCGTCATGCGAGCACCTCACCCACACGCCTGGCCGCAGCCATCCCGGGCGTCGGCTCACTGTGCCGGGCTGACTTCAGGTCACCCGGTGTCCTCGTCGTGGTGAGTCAGCCCCCGTCCCGGACGCCGCCCATCCCTGCATCTACCTTTGATCTTGGCCAGCGCTCCGGCGTTCACGCCGGGGGTGAAGGCCATCTCAGAACTGCTCTGGCCCGCGTGTGAGCACAGGTCCGCTTCGACTCCCGCTCCAGATTCCGGAATGCCTTGGAGAGGACGAAGTCCAACAGATCCGCGTCGACCATGCCGTCCGGACGTACGAACACCGGATCACCCGGCCGCAGACCGATCCGGGCCACCGCCGCCGGCAGGTCCTGTACCCCCAGAACCCCCTCCGTCGGCAGCGGCCCCCACTGCCCCGGATCCGGTAATCGCACCACATGCCACGTACTCAACAGACACCTCTCCTGATGCTTGAACTCGCTCAAGCATCAGGGAAGTGGTGAACATCGACTCTCTCGCAGACGCCGTGGGCGCGCCAGGGGAGCAGTCGATCACCGAGCGCCTGGACACGATCGAGCGAGTTCTGTTTGCTCTCGCGCGTGCGCAGGGCCTCGACCCCGGCTCCTGCTGACCTTGCTCGTATCCGGCTGCGGCCCCGAACACCTGCTGGTGTCTTCGGGTCAGGGGGGCGGCCGGGGAGGGGTAAGCCGTCCGACGGCACGGCTTGTCAGGGCACGGCGTGCCGTCGGACGGGGCGGGTGGGGAGCAGACGTCGCGCGGTGTGGTGCCACGGTACTGTCCCTGCAGTCGTCCGGCGGTACGTGCAGAGGGCGTACCGCCGGACGGGACTGCGACGCCCGTCGGCGGCCGACAGGGAGGGTTCGGCCGACCGAGCGGACGCGGTGCGCGCCACGCACCTGATCAGGTGCGTGGCGGTGCGGCGCTGTCGGGGGACGGTGGTGCTGTGGTGACCACAGCGGGCATGGCCGGGGAGTAGGTTCGCCAGCCGTACCAACACGACCGATGACGCCGTGGCTCGCTACGTGGCGCTGGGAACCTCGGCTCATGCTTCGGCTGCCAGCCGATCACACGCACCCCACCATATCCCGCCTGACTGTTGATGACCACGATTATGGCGGCGCCAGCTCTGTGCCGCGACTGACAATGTGTCCAGCGCGGTAGGTCGGAGATCATCACAGTTTGTTCCGTCAGGGCCTGAATACTCCAGCAGCTTGTTGTCTTCCCGGGGCAAGGGCGATCTGGGGAGTGCTAGCGGGCGGGCTGCTGGCCGGTGGTCTCTTTTCGGGCCGCCCCTCGAGCGTGTACAGCCGCTGCTGATAGGCGGTCAGGGCCGCCTGCCGGCGTGATCGACGATCGTGCAGTGGGGATCCGGAACGATGAACTCGAGGAGCTCTTCCCTCTGTACGGACCACCGCTTTGGGACGGGTCGAACTGCGTCGCGGGATGGGGGACTACATCCCGGGACTGCTGGGTCCGGGCGGCTGTAAAAGGGCTGGCAGTTGCGGGCTCCAGGGCAGTTCGAGGGGGCGTTGGATGAAGTCGGGTAGCTCGGGTTTTGGCCGATCGTGCCGGGGTGAGGGCGGGGACGGCGCTTTGCGGCCCGGCGTTGGGCGGCGTGAGGCCGGATCGGTCGATGGCTGAGACGATCCACACCTAAGCTCGCCGCCCGCGACTGCCTGCCCGCCGAGACAACTGGGTCGACGCCAGCAATCCCATCGGCGCTGCTCGGGTCAGCGCCCGCCTCGAACACGGCATAGCCCGGCACGGCCCCCGTCTAGGCTGACAACAGCACCCAGGCCGGCGCTGACAGCGGCTTTGGCAAGGACGCATTCACCGTCGACTGGGACAGCCAAAGGGCCACTTGCCCCGGCGGTGACATCAGCACTGCCTGGAGCGAGCGGCTCTCCGACCGCAGTCAGCCGGTATTGTGGGTGGTCTTCGCGGTCAGCGTTGCCGTCCCCGCACCAAGCGGCAGGTACTCCCGTCGACGCCGTTGTCATGCGGGGTAGGGGGCCGTGTCGCGTGCTGTGCGGAGTGCGCCTGCCCACCAGGCCAGCTGGTCGAGCAGGGTCTTGGCGTGCCTGGGGGCTTCGGTGTCGAGGGGGCGGCTGTCGTGCCAGGTGGTGAGGTAGTTCGGGAAGGCGAGGCGGTCGCGGATGGTCACCGCGTGGAGTTCGGTGAAGACGTTCTCCAGGTGTAGTACCGCGTGCCGGCCACCTGTCGCGCCGCCGTAGCTAACGAAGCCGACGGGCTTGGCCGTCCACTGGGAGAAATGCCAGTCGATGGCCGCCTTCAGTGACGCTGGGTAGCTGTGATTGTATTCCGGCGTGACCACGATGAATGCGTCCGCGGCCTCCAGCGCTGACGTCAGAGCCGTCGTGCCCACCGGACGGGGATAACTGTCACCGGCATATTTTGGTGACGCCGCGGGCAGTGACAGCGGGATGTCGATCTCAGCGAGATCGACGACATCCACGTCGAACCCCTCATGGAGACGGGCCTGTTCGGTGACCCACGAGGCCACGATCGGGCCGAACCGGCCCTGGCGGACGCTTGCGACGATAACGACGAGCTTGTGCTTGTTGTTGTGCATGCCCATCACGATGAGGTCGCCCCACGGGCGTAGCCAGGCCGTGGGGGGGGGGGGGGGGGGGGGGGGGACCCCAGCGAGGTGTGGGAGGGGGGGGGTGTCCCGATCGGAAAAAGCAAGATGCAACCCCGGGGGGGGTTTCCCGGGCCACGACGGAAAGCACAC
>NZ_JBWKFL010000058.1:33334-40842 GCF_056434305.1 Streptomyces sp. NPDC044061
GTTTTGGTGGTTTCGCGTACCAATAGGGGGAGTTGCCCCACAGTGGCGGGACGCTCCCGGTGGGGGTGTCCCCCTACCAGGCACCCCCCCACCACGGTGCGAGCGGCGGGTGGCCTCATAGGCTCAAAAGCATGGGTACACCCTTGGGGGATTTCATCCGGGCCAAGCGCGACAGCACCCAGCCGGAGACGCTGGGGCTGCCGGACCGCGGCCGCCGCCGGTCGCCGGGGCTACGACGCCTGGACCTCGCCGCACGCGCCGGGATCAGCGTCGAATATCTGACCCGCATTGAGCAGGGCCGTGATCGTAATCCGTCGGTGGCGGTGGTCAATGCGCTCGCCGATGCGCTCAGTCTCAACCCCGCGGAACGCACCCACCTGCGGGACCTTGCGAAGATCAGCGGCGGTGAGTGCAGGGCCCACACCCGGCCTGCACCGGTACGCCGTGACATCCGCCCGTCGGTGCTGCGGACCCTGCGCCTGCTGGAACCGGGCATTGCTGTGGTGACCAACAGGCTCGGCGATGTCCTCGCCTACACCAGCGGATACGAAGCGGTGACCAGGGGCACCGGACTGCTCGAGGCCGACGCGCCTAACCTCACCCGCTACGTCTTCACCGACTCTCGCGCCCGGAGCTTCTTCGCCGATTGGGACGTCGTCGCGGACGAGCAGGCGTTCGGCCTGTGGTTCGGAGCGTCGGCCGGCTACTCCGAGTGGCTCACAGCAGAGCTCGCGGCTGTTGCCGGCCCGGACTTCACCTCTCGGCTGAACCGTCCTGTGGTCCCGCGACGCGAAGTACTCCGGCTCAACCACCCTTTGGGTCATGCACTCGAGCTGCTGCGCGAGACACTCGAACTCTCCGAGGACGCAATGCAACTGGTCGTCTTCCTCCCAGCCGACGACACGACGGCGCAGAGCGTCGACCAGCTACGTCGGCACGCCCACGGCCGACTCCGGGCCATTTCGTGACACAGCGGCCTCGCGGAAGATGCGCGAGAAGCTGTCCGCTGGTGCAGGCGCGAAGGGATACCGCTCCGACGACTGGGACGTCATCGATCTCGCCGACGCGGCTGCACCGGCTGCTGATCCGCCGCAACCGCACCACCGGCGAACTCGCCTACCATTGCTGCCATTCACTCACAGCGGCGCCGTCGGCCATCCTGGCACGCGTCGCTGGATCAAGGTGGGTGGGTGGAGGAGACCTGGCCGGAGAGGCCTGGCCCTAGTGGACGAGCCCTGCCGCTACACCTTGGCCGCTCTGGTCTGGTCCGGAGGTGTGCACATCCAATGGGGTCGATCGATACGGTCAGTCCTGCGGTTTCGACGCCGCATCGCCACCTCCGGTTCACCCAACTAACCCATGACGCGCGCGTAGCATCGATCTTGGTTCACTTTGGCGTAACGGAGGTCTCGTGGCGGCTGACATTCCCGGCGTGCGGATAGACACCGGCACGGCTCATCCGGCGCGTGTGTACGACTATTTGCTGGGTGGCAAGGACAATTACCCGCCCGACTGGGAGCTGGGAGAGTCGCTGCCGGCCGCGGCGAAGACCGCTGCGCGGCAAAACCGGGAGTTCATGCACCGGGCGATGGCCTGGGTGGCCGGCACGGGCATCGATCAGTTCCTCGACATCGGTACTGGTATCCCGACCGTGCCGAACCTGCACCAGGTCGTGCAGGCGGCCATGCCCACCGCGCGGGTTGTCTACACCGACTACGACCCCATCGTGCTGCGGCACGCCGAGGCCCTCCTGATAGGCAGGCCCGAAGGGGCCACCGACTACATCCAAGCGGATGTCCGCGACCCCCATACGATCCTTGAACATGCCTGCCGGATCCTGGATTTCGACCGCCCGATCGCCCTGTCGCTCATCGCACTCATGCCCTTCGTGCCCGACGAGCACAAGCCGCACGAGGTTGTCCGCACCCTGGTGGACGCGCTGCCCTCTGGCAGTTACCTCGTACTGTCACACGGCTCCTCGGACCTTCTTCCGGACCTCGCGGCCACCGTCAGCGAGAAGTACGCCGACGGCGGCGTGACCTTGACCCTGCGGACCCGCGCGGACATCCTCCGCTTCTTCGACGGCCTCGACCTGATCGACCCCGGCCTCGTCGTCACGACGAAGTGGTTCAAGGACACACCTGCCCCGTTGGAGGAGCCCGGCGGCCTCTACGGCGCAGTCGCACACCTTCCCTGACACGCAACCGGGGAAGCTCACGGCCTTTGCCTTTGCCCGGCAGCCGCGGCTGGCCCTCATCGCCCCCCTCATCGACCGCCAACAGCTCGGTGCCTGGCCCGTCAGATCGCAATGGCAGCGGGTACAGCCCTTCCCCGGCCGCACCACCCGCCAAAGCGCTACCCCAGGAATGCCCCTGAGGCCCACCGGGCCCTGCGACGACGCGAAATCGGCCCGGTACCTTGCCGGGCCCCCGCCCTGCCCCTTGCCCGGGCCGCGGTCTGGCTGCCAGGCCGCAGTTGACGCGACGCCCTTTCGTCCCCGCCCACCAGCACGGGCGCACCTGCTGGCCGGACAGGCTGTGCACGAGTACACCGGCGTCCTGTGCTGCCCCCGGTTCTGACCGGCTGGCGAACAGCCCTCGCCGGATGTTTCTGCTGTCCGGCCTCCCCGTGTGGCACATCCCGTGGTCTCAGCGTGTGTTGTGGCTCGTGGTCGCCGATGCCGGGGGGAAGGCCGTGTTCCGGCATAGTCGGCCGGCAGTGGCTGGGGTTGTGCTGGTAGCTATGGTGTGCCGCACAGTCAATCGGCCGGTGAGTGCCTGTACGGGGATGTTTCCTCGTCTCGTGCGGGTACGTGTCCCGGCCCAGGCTTCCCGCCGTGACGATGTGCGAAAGGCGCGCGCATGAAGAGTCGGTTCACCGGTCTGGAGACGGTCCCTGTCATATACGAGGGCCGCATCCTGGGAATCGTGGAGACCCATGGCAGGGCAGCCCACTCTGCTGTGACCTCTCAGGGCGGACGTCTTGCCAGGCCCGACGGTGTGGCCGTGTTCTATCGGTCCGTGGCAGCAGGCCGGGCCGCCCTGATCGAGAGTTTCGAGCGAAGGCCCTGGCGCACCCTGCTTGCCGACGTCGTCAAACACCAGTTGGCGCACCGCTCCTGACTCCCGTCCCCTTGTCTGCGGCCGTTGACTTCGTTCAGGGGCCGCAGGCGTGTCTTCCCGGGCGACGCGGCGCCTTTGGGGCTGGGCGGATGTCATGGCGCCCTGCGCAGTCTGGAGGGGACTGTGGCCGGCCCGCCATCGTTTCAACCGCTACCAGTCTCTGGGCGCCGCGTACGACGCTGTCACCAACTGCCGCTGCCTTTCGACCATCGTGCATCGTTGTACTGAACCGGCGTACCGTGCTTTTTCAGTGAAGATCATGCGGTTGTACTGAAGCCGACGATCAAGATCGTGTCATTGTGGGGGTCTCCGGTCCGTCGCTTTCCCCCGTAGCGGCGGGCCGGACCTCTTCCCGGACTCTCGTGGACCGACCGCGCGGCAGTCGGTGGCGGCCCGGCCGGGCCGCCACAGCCGGCCGGCAAGGGCCGGCTGGCTGGGGTTGTGCCGGTGGCTATCTAGCGGCAGCCCCCGCGGCCGGCCGCGGGGGCCGGAGGGCGTCGGTCGCAGCCGGGTCCGGGGCTGAAGCGACACGGCGTCAGGGAGCGTTCCACGCGCGCAGTTGCTGGCCGATCAGGCCGACCCCCATTGCGCCGGACGCAGTGTCCCGTACCAAGGAGACCGCCTCTTTGGGTGGATAGTGGAGCCGGCATCCGTTCAGGGCCAGGTAGGCCTCCGTCGAGTGCCAGGCGAAGGCCTCGCCTGAGTGCTCCAGGGACGGCAGCTTCGCCAGGGTCTGGAGCAGCGCGGCGGCCTTGAGATAGAGGGAGCCGTAGATGTCGCGTTCCAGCGCCCTGGCATTGACCCGGGCGGTCGCCGCATACAGCGGGCCGTAGTCGTCCACCTGCGGATCGCCAGGCAACAGCTCCGCCGCGTGCAGAAGGAAGGGCACATCAAGCGGGTGAAGCGGATCGTCCTGGGTCACGCTGCATGACCCCGCTCCCGCTGCTCCTCAAGCTCACGGCGCGCCTGCTGCTCCGTGGCGCGCTGCTGCGAGCTGGCATCGGCTGTGCCGGCTCCCTCGGCGAACGCGTCGCCGCTGTGGGCCATCGACTCCCTGAACGCCTCGAGGAAGCGCTCTTCCACAGCCGTGGCGCGGGCGTAGGCAGCCGAGAGGATGTACTCCTGCAGGCTGACGCCTTCCTGTTTTGCTGCGGCCTCGATCGCAGCCCGCTGGGCTGGATCGGGGAAGCGTAGGTTCATGGCTTTGGGATGAGACATGGTACCGATGGTACCGTCGATACCGCAGATCGGCCACACTCAAACCAGGCCTCCAAGCGCGGCGCCCGCTCAGCCGATGAGGTGGCCGGTGCCCCGCGGCCGGGATCGCCTCTCGGCAGGTCAACGCGCGGTCACGCCGCGCCCGCCCGCATCCAGGATTTCGGCGAGCAGGCCATGGCCACCACCTGGCGCCTGCTGCGAAAACTCCGCTGCTGTACCACGCGAATCACCAGCCTCGATACGTACGAGACAAACAGGGTGACTGCGCAACTATCTCGGGACCCGGCTGCGCAGCGTTCCCGGTTGGGCACCGGGTTCCTCAGCGACCTCCAGGATCGGCTTTCCTGTCTCGGTCACGATGCGTGCAGCACCTTCACGGAACTCGGCGTGCTGTGTCCCTTTCCCGGTTCCCATGAACTTCAACTTCCGCTGCAATGAGGGACTTCACGTTACGAGGGGAGGTCCAGCGCCCCAGGGGGGCGAGTGGGTTGGGGCCTACCGGTACTGGGGACCGTGAAGTCACCCCGGGCGGTGGTTGCCCGACGGCTGTGGCCGATAGCCCTGTTCGGCGAGCCAGGCCCGGGCCCGGCCGTGCTGCCGTTCCGCAGCGAACAGTTGGTATTGCCGTAGCTGTGCTGGTGAGGTGGCCAGCGTGTCCTTGAACCGGCGGAAGGCTCCTCGGCCGCGGATCGTGATGCTGAGGAATCGGGCGAGATTCTGGTCGTCGAGGAGGGTGGTGAAGTCTTCCATGTCGCGGTAGGCGTTGTGCGAGCCGGTGCTCGGGACATGAAGCCACCGTTCGGTGTCTTGAGGTTCGTTCTCGTCCCCTGCCTCGTCAGTGTCCGGGAGGGTGGGCCGGCATTCGCCGGAGGCGACGTTGATGTGGCCACCACCGTAGGCCGGGTCGCCTTCGAGGAGACCGGAGAGTTCCTCCAGATCGACCGGCAGCGGCCGCAGCATGCAGACGGCGCCACCGCCCGCCGTCTGGAGCTGTTCGGCGAGGACTTCGTCTCCGGGCCAGTTCCGGGCGCGCAAGGCCAACGTGCATGCGGCCGCCGTCTCCCGGGCGCCGGGCACATCCCGAGAGGCGGCTGCGGTGAGTGCGTCTCCGCATTGCTGCAGCACGTCGGCGGGGTCATGTGTCCGCAGCAGGGCCAGCAGGGACGGGCCGTCCGTGGCGTAGCAGGCGGCGCGGAGCCTCTTCAGCGCGTGGTCGGTCCATGCCTCGGTCATGCCCGCGAGGCTACGCCGGGGCGCGCTGCGAGCGCGGTTGTGAGCACCGCGACCTCGCCACCAGCATCGTCCCGGCGGAGGTCCGGCCCACCGGTAGCGGCCCCGGCGCTGCAGGATGCAGCCGTCCGGCAGCACGAGATCCCGAGGATCTGCGGCGTCCCGGGGCCTGGTCTCGGCGACGGCCGAACCCTGGTTCTGGATCACTTTCAGTGCCAGGGCCACGGAGGGTCACCGAAACCGCGATCATGAACGGCCGTGGGTGATGTTCTCCTCCAGGACCTGTGGTTCCACCAGGTCGAGGGTGTCGTGATCGAAAACGTCGTGCCTGACAGCGAGTTGGTGGCAGTGCGGGCCCGGGCGGCTGCGGAGCGAGCCGTGTGTCCGGCGTGCGGGACGCGGTCGTCCCGGGTGCACAGCCGGTACGTACGTCGGCTCGCCGACAGTGCGGTCGGCGGGCGCCCGGTGCTGATCGAGTTACAGGTGCGGCGTTTCCGCTGTGGTCAACGTTCCTGCAAGCAGGCGACATTCGCTGAGCAGGTCGACGGTCTGACCGTCCGCCACGGCAGACGCAGCACCGGATTGCAGAGGGTGCTGGAGCGCGTGGCGGTGATGCTGGCCGGCCGCCCCGGCGCCCGTTTGTCCCAGGCTCTGGCGGCTGGGGTGAGCAGGTCGACGCTGCTGCGGTTGATCCGCCGCCTGCCTGAACCCGAGACCTCGACACCACGGGTGCTCGGGGTGGACGACTTCGCCCTCCGTAAAGGCCACAACTACGGCACGATCCTGATCGACATCGAAACCCACCAGCCCATCGACCTGCTGCCGGACCGGACGACGTCGACAGTCGCCCGGTGGCTCGCCGAGCATCCCGGCGTCGAGGTGATCTGCAGAGACCGCTCCACGGCCTATGCCGAGGCCGGACGGCTCGGCGCCCCGAACGCCGTCCACGTCGCGGACCGATGGCACATATGGTCGAACCTGGCCGAGGCCGTCGAGAAGACGGTCGTCCAGCACCGGGCTCTGCTGCGGGAACCGCACGACCCCTCCACCGCCAGGGTCGCTCGCGGACATGGAGAACGCGAGCCTCGAACCACCCCCTCCCACCGGGCCCCGGACAACCGGCCGGCTCTCCGACCGTGTCCGGGAACAGCATGTGGCCGTCCACGATCTCCTCGACCAAGGCGTCGGACTGCGCACGATCGCCCGCCGGCTCGGGCTGGCCCGCAACACGGTCCGCCGCTATGCCCATGTGACGAGTGCGGACGAGCTCCTGGTCGGGCGGTGGACCAGCCGCACCAGCATCCTCGACCCCTACAAGCCCTACCTCCACCAACGGTGGGCGGAAGGCTGCACCGTCGCCCGCCGCCTGTTCGAGGAAGTCCGCGAGCGCGGCTACACCGGCGGCGAGAGCGTCGTGAAGAAGTACGTGGCCAAGCTCCGCGAGAACTTCCCGCACGACCCGCCCCGCAAAGCACCGTCCGTGCGGGACGTGACCAGCTGGCTCACCCGCCACCCCGACCGCCTCACCGACGATCAAGCCCTGCAGCTCAAAGCGATCCTGACCCGCTGCCCCGCCCTCGACCGAACCTCCCACCACGTCCGTGCATTCGCCGAGTTGATGAACGACCGCCAAGGCAAACACCTCGACCAGTGGATCACCAGCGTCCAGGCCGATGACCTGCCCGCCCTGCACACCTTCGTCACCGGCCTCGGCCAGGACCTCGACGCCGTCGTCGCTGGCCTCAGCCTCCGCTACAGCTCCGGCGTCGTCGAAGGCCACAACAACAAGATCAAGATGCTGAAGCGGCAGATGTTCGGCCGAGCCAGCTTCGACCTGCTCCGCATTCTCTGAACTAGCGATCTTGGTCTGTTGGGGTGTCCGGCCGTCGTGGAGCCGGGATTCCGAGGTCGATGGTTTGGGGTGACCGGCGGTCGATC
>NZ_JBWKFL010000059.1:0-39444 GCF_056434305.1 Streptomyces sp. NPDC044061
CGCCTCCCCAAACACCGGGAACGCCTCATACAGCTCACGCCCCATCCCCGGCCACTGACTCCCCTGCCCCGTGAACACGAACGCCGTACCACCGGGCCGGGCGGTGTCCACGGCGAGGCCGGGCGTCCGTGTGCTGCCCTCAGCGAGGGCGGTCAGCCCGCGCCGCAGGTCCTGGAGGTCGGGGCCAGTGACGACGGCGCGTTCGGGCAGGGGCGTACGGGTCGTGGCGAGGGCACGGCTAAGGGCGCGCGGGTCGTCCCCGGGTGCGTCGGCGAGGAAGTGCAGCAGTTTGTCCGCCTGGCCGCGCAGCGCCTCGGGACTACGCGCCGACAGGGGCCAGGCCATCGGCAGGCCACTCTCGTCGGCGGCGGGTTCCGGCTGGGGCTCGGCCAGCGCCTGCTCCACGATCACGTGCGCGTTCGTCCCGCTGATCCCGAACGACGACACCCCAGCACGCCGCACCCGGTCCACATCGGGCCACTCCACCGGCTCCACCAGCAGCGCCACCCCGCCCGACGACCAGTCGACGCGAGAGGTGGGCGCATCGAGGTGGAGCGTGCCCGGGAGACGTCCCGCAGTGAGCGCGTGGACCATCTTGATGACCCCGGCGACACCGGCGGCGGCCTGGCTGTGCCCGATGTTGGACTTCAACGAACCAAGCCACAACGGCGTTTCACGGTCCTGCCCGTACGTCGCGAGCAAGGCCTGCGCCTCGATCGGGTCACCCAGCCGCGTCCCCGTCCCATGCGCCTCCACCGCATCCACATCAGCCGGGGTGAGACCGGCCGAAGCCAGCGCCTGCCGGATCACCCGCTCCTGCGACGGCCCGTTCGGCGCCGTCAGCCCATTACTCGCCCCGTCCTGATTCACCGCCGAACCCCGCAACACCGCCAACACCCGATGCCCGTTACGCCGCGCATCCGACAACCGCTCCACCAGCAGCAGCCCCACACCCTCACTCCACCCCGTGCCGTCGGCCGTGTCCGCAAACGGCTTGCAGCGGCCGTCCGCCGCCAGCCCCCGCTGACGGCTGAACTCCAGGAACATGCCGGGCGTGGACATCACGGCGACACCGCCCGCGAGCGCAAGGTCGCACTCACCGGTGCGTAGGGCCTGCGCGGCCAGATGCAGCGCCACGAGCGACGACGAGCACGCCGTGTCCACCGTCACCGCCGGCCCCTCAAGACCGAAGGTGTACGCGATGCGGCCGGACAGGATGCTGCTCGTGGAGCCGGTGAGCCGGTGTCCCTCGCCGCCGCCCGCGCTCTCGTGGAGCCGGGGGCCGTAGTCGAGGGTGGTGCCGCCGACGAAGGTGCCGGTGCGGCTGCCGCGCAGCGCCTGCGGGTCGACGCCGGCCCGCTCGAACGCCTCCCACGCCGTCTCCAGCAGCAGCCGCTGCTGGGGGTCCATCGCCGCCGCCTCCCGCGGACTCAGCCCGAAGAACTCAGCGTCGAACTCGGCGGCATCGTAGAGGAATCCGCCCTCGCGGGCGAAGGTCTCTGGCGCATCGGCTAGGTCCCAGCCGCGGTCCTGCGGGAACGGGCCGATCGCGTCCGTGCCGCTCTCCACCAGCCGCCACAGGTCCTCCGGAGAGGCGACGCCGCCCGGGTAGCGGCACGCCATTCCCACGATGGCGATCGGCTCGTCGGAGACCGGGACGGTGGGGAGCGAGGGCTGTGGCTGTCCCTGTCCGAGCGGTTCACCGCCTGCCGCCGCGTTGAGGCGGGTCCGGAGGGCGGTGGTCACGGACTGTGGGGTGGGATGGTCGTAGACGAGGGTCTGCGGCAGGTCGAGGCCAGTGGCGGTGGCGAGGCGTTCGCTCAGTTCCACGCCGCCGAGCGAGTCGAGGCCGAGGTCCTTGAAGGGGCGGGTCGGGTCGATGGTGTCCGGGGTGACATGGCCGAGCACGAGGGCGACCTGGGTGCGGACGAGTTCGGCGAGGTCCCGGCCGGCACGCGGGTCGGGCCGCATGCCGGTGTCCCGCGGCGCCGGCGTGGGCGCCTGGGGCGACGGGGCGTGCGCATGGGGCGCTTGGGCGTCGGCCTCCGGCAGCCAGTGCCGTTCCCGCTGGAAGGCGTAGGTCGGCAGGGCGATCCGCCGGGCCGGGACGCTGTGCAGCGGGCCCGTCCAGTCGGCGCCGAGCCGGGCCAGTGCCGTGAGCAGCGTCGCGGGTTCCGGGTGGCCGCGGCGCAGCGCGGCCGTGACGGGCACCGCCGGGTGCGGGCCGGCAAGCGCGGCGACGGTGTCCCGGACGGCCGTGGTGAGGACGGCTGCGGGGCCGAGTTCGAGGTGGGCGCGAACCCCGAGCGTGTGCAGGGCGCGCACGCCGTCGGCGAACCGGACGGCCTTACGGGCGTGCCGGACCCAGTATCCGGGCGTGGTCAGTTCCGTGCCCTCGGCGATACGGCCGGAGAGGTTGCTGACGACGGGGACGCTCGGCGGCCGGTAGTCGAGTTCCTCGGCGACCGCGCGGAACGCGTCGAGCATCGGCTCCAGGTGCGGGGAGTGGAAGGCGTGGCTGACGCGCAGCAGCCGCGTGCGGCGGCCCGTCGACTGCCAACGCGCGGCGAGGGCCCGTACGGCCGTGCCGTCGCCGGAGACGACCAGGGCGCGTGGGCCGTTGACGGCGGCGAGCGCGACAGCGGGGCCTGCGTCGACGAGCAGCGGCAGGATTTCCTTCTCGGTGGCCTCCAGCGCGGCCATCGCGCCGTCGGTGGCGGGGAGTTCCTGCATCAGGCGGCCGCGGGCGGCGACCAGGCGGGCCGCGTCGTCGAGGGTGAGGATGCCTGCCGCGTGGGCGGCGGTCAGTTCGCCGATGGAGTGGCCGGCCAGGGCCGCTGGGGTGATGCCCCAGGAGCGGACGAGGCGGTCGAGGGCCGTGCCTACGGCGAAGATCGCGGGCTGGGTCCAGGCCGTGGTGTGGAGCAGCGCGGCCGCCTCGCTGCCGTCGGCGGCGAAGGCGATGTCGTGCAGCGGGCGTGGCAGCCGGTCGCCGAACGCGTCGGCCACTTCGTCGAAGGCGTCGGCGAAGACTGGGTAGGTGGCGTACAGCTCGGCGCCTGCGCCCGGGCGTTGACTGCCTTGCCCAGAGAACACGAACGCCAGGGGCGGGGGTGCCGTGTCGGGCTGCGCGGGTTCCTCCGGCGCGCTCCAGCTCGGGCGGGCGCCGCCGGCGAGGGCGTCCAGTTCCGTCAGCAGCGTGGCGTGGTCGCCGGCGGTGATCAGGCCTCGGTGCGTGAAGTGGGTGCGGGTCGTGGCGAGGCTGTGGGCGACGTCCGCGACGCGTGCGGTGGGCCGGTCGGTGAGGTAGGCGCGCAGACGGGCGGCTTGTTCGCGCAGGGCGGGTTCGGTGCGGGCGGTGAGCAGGACGGGCAGGCCCGGTGCCGGATCCGCGGTCGGGTCCGGGGCCGGGGTGTCGGGTTGGGAATGGCGAGGTGCGGCCGCGAGGACGAGGTGGCAGTCGGTGCCGCCCATGCCGAACGAGCTGACCCCGGCGAGCGGGCGTACGCCGCGTCCGGTGGGCCAGGGCCCGTGTGACATCCGGTAGTTGAGGCCGAGGTTGGCCAGCGGGATGTCCTGGCGTGGGGTGTGCTCGCCCGGGGTGCCGGGCAGTTCGCCGTGGCGCAGGGCGAGCGCGACCTTGACCAGGCCGACGACGCCTGCGGCGGCCTCGAGGTGGCCTACGGACGCCTTCGCCGACCCGATGTCCAGCGGGGCGGGGCCGTCGCCGTACACGGCGCCGACCGCGCGCGCCTCGACCGGGTCGCCCACGGGGGTGCCGGTGCCGTGGAGTTCGACGTAGGCCACCTCGGCGGGGTCGGCTCCGGCGCGGCGCAGCGCGGCCCGCAGGACGGCCTGCTGGCCGTCGGCCCCGGGCACGGTGAGGCCGTCGGTGGCGCCGTCGTTGCCGATGGCGCCACCCAGGATGGTGGCGTACACCGGGTCGCCGTCGGCGCAGGCCGCGGCGAGCGGTTTGAGGACGACGACCGCGCCGCCCTCGCCCCGGCCGTATCCGGCGGCGCGCTCGTCGAAGGGGTGGGAGCGGCCGTCGGGCGAGAGGGCGCCGAAGCGGCTCGCGGCGAGGGTGCTGTCGGGGGCGGCGATGAGGTTGACGCCGCCGGCGAGGGCAATGGTGGACTCGCCGGAGCGCAGGCTCTCGCAGGCTAGGTGCACGGCGACGAGCGAGGAGGACTGTCCGGTGTCCACGGTCAGGCTGGGGCCGCGCAGTCCGAGCACGTAGGAGAGGCGGTTGGCGATGATGCCGCGGCTCAAGCCGGTGAGGGTGTGCCGTCCCACTGCGGCGGGGCCGAGGCGGTGGGTGAGGGCCGCGTAGTCGTCACCCATGGCACCGACGAACACCCCGGTGCGGCTGCCGTGCAGGTCAGTGGGCGGCAGGCCCGCGTCCTCCAGGGCCTCCCAGCCGAGTTCCAGGACGAGCCGCTGTTGCGGGTCCATCGCGGTGGCCTCTCGGGGGGAGATGCCGAAGAACTCCGCGTCGAAGGTGTCGATGGAGTCGAGGAACGCGCCGTGACGCGGCACGCTGCTGCCGTCGGCGGGCCACCGGTCGTGGGGGGCGGGGCCGAACGCGTCCCGGCCCTCGCGCAGCAGCCGCCAGAACGCCTCCGGCCCGTCGGCCTGCGGCAGCCGGCAGGCGATGCCCACGACGGCGATGGCGCCGTCGCGGTCGTCGGCGGAGTGGGCGGTGTCGGCGGACTCGGGACGGTGCGCGACGCTCATCTCGGCTCGGTGCTCCCTCATCATGGACGCCGGGCCCCTTTCGGCCCGCTGCTTCAGGGTCCGAAGGGCCCCTGCCCATGCTCGGAAGACGCTCTAAACCGGCCCTGAAAGTGGGCTGCCGACCCGGCTCAGGCCGTGCCGCGCGCGGCTCGCCCCGGGAGCGACTCGGCGATGAAACGGGCGAGTTCGGCACGTGAGGCGACGCCGAGCTTGCGGTAGATGCGGCTCAGGTGGACGTCGACGGTGCGCGGGCTGAGCCGCAGGTACGCGGCGATGTCACGGGTGCGTTTGCCGGTGGCGGCGATCTCGGCAACCTCCCGCTCCCTGGTGGTCAGTCCGGTCAGCCGGTCCGCTGCCGCGCGGGAGGCGGCTCTGCGGGCTCCGGGCGCGGCCTCGCGCGGGGCCGGCACGTCAACATCGCGCACCAGCCGTGCGGCCTCGTCGCGCAGGGCGCGGCGCCCGGTGCGCGCGGTCAGCTGCTCGGCGAGCTCGAGGAGTTCGGCCGCCTGCTCGGCGCGGCAGCGGGCGGTGCGTTCGGCGACCGCGCGCCCCTGCAGACCGTGGTGCGCCGCCGCCCGCCCGCGGATGTCCGCCCCGTCCCCGCCGACCAGCCGCAGGGCCAGCGCGAGCCGGTCGCCGGCGGATGCGAGGTCGCCTGCTCGCATCGAGTCGTGTGCCGCGGCGGCCAGGATGCCGATGTCCTCGGGGGCGCTGCCGGGCACGGAGCGCTCGACGTGCAGGGCGAGTGTCTGCACGGGCGCGGCGCGCGCCACGAGGACGGTCAGCGCACGCCGGTGGGCGCCGAGCCGCCAGCACGGATCGGTCTCCTGATAGAGGACCCGGCGCAGCAGGGGGTGGCGGAAGCGGTGGTCGCCGCGGTCGGCCGCGCGCACGATGTCGAGCCGCTGCAGCCGTTCCACGATCCGGCAGGCGGCGCTCTCGGGCAGGCCCGAGACGGCGCTGACACCGGCCAGGTCGAAGGTGTCGCCGAGCACGGCCGCGGCGGCCGCGACGAGGCGTTCCTCGCGGATGAGCGGCTCCAGTTCGGCCTCGGCGCGGGCGGTGAAGGCGGACGGCAGGGCGGCTCCCCGGGCGAGCCAGGCATCGCCCTCCAGGTCGTCGCCTGAGAAGGCCGGCCATCGGTCGAGGGCCAGCAGATACAGCGGGACGCCGCGTGAAGCGTGGTGCAGGGAACGCAGACGCGGTGAGTCGGCGGGCAGTCCCGTCAGCTGGGCGGACTGGGCGAGGGACAGCGGCCCGAGTTCCACACTGACCGCCGTGCCGTCCTCGACGTGCTGGGCGAGCAGCCCGCGCAGCCGGGGCGGTGTCTGGGCGGGCCGGTGCGCCACGACGATCGACACCGGGGCCTCGGTGGGCCAGCGCATCAAAAACTCGAGCAGTTCGAGCGAGCCGCCGTCGGCGGCGTGCACGTCGTCGAGGACCAGGGCGAGTCCGCCCTCTTCAGCAGGTCGGTGAGCGGCCCAGTCGTCGAGCAGGCCGGTGACGGCGGAGAAGGCCCGGCAGCGGTCGTCGACCACGGAGCTGGCGAGGCTCTCGCCGGCCGGGAACGGTCCCGCGGCAAGCTCGCGCACAAGCCAGGCCGCCGCATCGCGCCGGTCACGGTGCCGGCGGTCGGCGAGCCAGCGCCGCAGGGCCTCCACGAACATGTCGCAGCGCAGGCCGGGTTCGCCGCTTCCGCCGCTGCCTCGCAGCACGAGCCGGCCGCGGTCCTGGGCGAGCCGGGTGAAGTCACCGAGCAGTCGGGACTTGCCTGAACCGGGCTCTCCCATCAGTTCGACGACCCGCTGTCTGCCTGTCCCGGCGCCGAGCGCCGCGTCGAGGAAGCGGGCCTCCTCCGGCCGCAGTGGCGGAGGATTACCGGGTGGGGACGGGAGGGGGCGGTCGGTGGTTGACGACGTCGGGGCGCTGGCGGCCACGGTCCGCACGGTCCTTCCCTTCCCCAGGCTCCTCTGGTTCTTCCTGTTCGCGGTCAGCGGTGACTGTAGCCCGAGCGCACGGCCCTCCGGCCGCTCTGCAACGCAGACTTAATTTTCAACTATTTGTGCCGCTGTGCGCCCGGGGCAGCGGTGTGCACCAGGTTCAGAAGAGGTTTAGCGAGGAGGTAGGGGCGGCCACCAGCGTAGGGACCCGGGCTGGTGCCGTACACGGTGCGCCGGCGCACGAGCGGAAGGGCTGACACCGCCATGGGAGAGGGCATTTCCATTAGCGAGCCCGCGCAGCGTCGCCGACACACTCTGTTCTTCCTGGAGGAGATACGCGACTTCGCGCCGGTCTTCCTGGACACGGAGGTCGACGCCGGTGCGATCGTCGCCCACCGGGCCGCTGCCGCGCGGGGCGACAGCGAACAGCCGGGCGGGCCCTACTCGTTCGTCGCCTACGTCGTCGTAGCGGCGGCCCGGGTGCTGGCCGCTCATCCGGAGGCCAACGCGGCCTACCAGGGCGGCCGTCGTCCGCGGCTGGCACGGTACGAGCAGATCGCGGCGAAAGTGACGCTCGACAAGGAGGTCGACGGAACACGCCTGGTGCTGGCCACGGTTGTGCCGCAGCCGCACATCGACGGTCTCGAGGGGGTGCAGCGGGTACTCGACCGGATCCGGGACACCGAGCCGCGGCAGCTGCCCGAGCTGGCGCGGCTGCGCGAGCTGCACACGCTGCCTTGGCGCAAGGGCCGGGCCCGGTTCCGCAAGGCCGCCCGGTCCCTGGCGCTGCGTCCGCAGCTCACCGGCACCTACGCGGTGACCTCGCTCGGGCACCGCGCGGTCGACGCCTTCCACTCCGTGGGCGGCACCACGCTCACCCTGGGCGTGGGGCGGGTTGCGGACCGGGCCGTGGTGCGCGACGGACGCCTCGCGGTGGCGCCGGTGCTGCGGCTGAGTCTCGCCTTCGACCACCGGGTGATCGACGGCGCGGAGGCCGCCGACATCCTCACCGAGATCCGGCAGACCCTTCAGGACTGGCCCCCGGCGACGGTGGCCGACCCGCGACGAGAGGAGGACGGGTCCGCCCCCAGCCTCGCGCCCGGCGCGGTCCCGGCACCCGAATGAACGACCTCGACGAGTTGAAGCAGTACGCGATCGCCCAGGCCCGTTCCCAGGCCGTGGACGACAGGGCATTGCGCCCCCTGCTGGACGCCATCCGCACCGACGAGGACGGCACGGCCGGGTCCTGGGTGCGCGAGTGGACGGGTGCGGCGCAGCGGCTGGAGGAGCAGGGACGTCTGCTGGAGGCGGTGCGCTTCCATACCCTGGCCCGCTTCCCGTTCCCCGGCGGCGCGGCTCGGCGCTTGGCGCAGGAGCGTGCCACGGCGGTCTTCACCCGTTGGGCAGAGCAGTTCCCGCAGCTCAGCCGCCTGGAAGTGCCTACTCCGCACGGCCTGGTGCGGACCTGGGCCACGGGGCTGGACCCGGCGCGACCGCGGCCGCTGCTGCTGATCTGCGGGGGCATCATCTCCACGAAGGAGCAGTGGGCGCCGGTGCTGCTGGAACTGGCGGCGTTCGACCTGGCCGGGGTGGTCGTGGAGCTGCCGGGCGTGGGCGAGAACCCCCTGCGTTACGACGCCGACAGCCACCGATTGCTGTCCTGGGTCCTCGACGCCGTCGGCGATCGGGCCGACACGTCACGGACGTACGCACTCGCCCTGAGTTTCAGCGGTCATCTCGCCCTGCGCGCCGCGCTCACCGACCGCCGGCTGCGCGGTGTGGTCGGTGCGGGCCTGCCAGTACGGGACTTCTTCACCGACCGCCAGTGGCAGGCCAAGGTCCCCCGGGTCACGGTCGACACGCTCGCCCATCTGCTGGGCACCGCACCGCACGAGGTGTTCGACGCGATCCGCGACTGGGCCCTGTCGGAGGACGAACTGCGCTCCCTGGACATCGAGGTGGCGCATGTGACGAGTCTGCGCGATGAGATCATCCCGCCGTCGGACTCCGACCTGCTGCGCCGCGCACTTCCGTCAGTCGACATCCGGGTCCACGACGATGTGCACGGGTCCCCGGCGCACTTCCCGGAAACCCGACTGTTCACCCTGCTGTCGGTGCTGCGGATGCGCGGCGGGGCGCAGGAGACCGTACGGGCCCTTCAGGAGCAGCTCGCGGGGGCGGAGCGCGCGGCGGCCGAAGCCCGCTGAGGGACAGGACCCCGTTCACCTCAAGTTGCCAAGGGAGTCCCATAGTTCACGTTCCACCTCCGTCACCGGAAGATCGGTTGCCAGCCGCTCGGGATGCCCTGGCGGCGGTCCGGCCAGCTCGGGCGGCTCCTCTGGCGGGGGCACGGCGGCGCCGATGTAGACGCCCCAGGACCAGGCGACCGCCGCCAGTGATGCGGGGCACGGCACGAGCCTCGCCAGAAGAGACACCGCCGCACGCCATCGCCTGCGTCGATCCATTGTGACTCCTCTCTCGCCCTGGCCCATGTGCCGGCCATGGTGTCGAGCGGCGCTGAACCCCGCCTTAAGCAGCCCCCGAACGCGTACGTAGTTTCTCTGATGTGCCCGCGGCGGGGCCTCGGCAAGGCTGTGGCTGTATCACGAGCCAACAGGGGGCAAGCATGAGGTACGAGGTTCTCGGTATGCTGCGTATCCGTACGCGTGAGGATCACCTGACGGTGAACGCCCGCAACATGGAAGTGGTCCTCGCGGCGCTGATCGCGCGAGCGGGCGAGACCGTCTCCACCGCCCGTCTTGTGACCGAGATATGGGGTGAGCATCCGCCGCGACGACATCTCGCCGCGATCCACGTCTACATATCGCAGCTGCGCAAGCTGCTGGCGTCCGACGGCCAGCGCACGGCGCGGATCGTGACGCGCTCACCCGGCTATCTGCTCCGGCTCGACGGCGACCAGCTGGACGTCGACGACTTCGCGCGGCTGGTCCGCAGCGGCAGGGAGCACGCCCGCGCGGGCCGGCACGACGAGGCACTGGACGTCTTCGAGGCGGCGCTCGACCTGTGGCGCGGGCCCGCGCTCGGCGACCTGCGCGCGGGTCCCATCATCGACACGTTCGTCACCTGGGCCGAGGATGCCCGCCTCGAATGCGCGGAGCTGCGCATCGACTCGGCGCTCGAACTGGGCCGTCATCGCGAACTGATCGCCCCACTGCACACCCTCATCAGCGAGCACCCACTGCACGAGTCGTTCCACCGGCAGTTGATGATCGCGCTGTACCGCTCGGAGCGGCAGGCCGAGGCATTGCAGGTCTACCGCTCGGCACGCCACACGATCAACAACGAGCTCGGCATCGAGCCCTGCCATTCCCTGCGCGATCTGCACCGGGCGATCCTCCAGGCCGACCGGGGCCTGGATCTGTCGAACGCCGCGTGACCGGACCACCGACACCAGCTTTCCGGAGGAGCCATGTCCGCCCTGTCGTCGCACACCCTGTCCACCACCGACTGGATACGCCGCTACCGGCCCCGCCCGGACGCCGCGGTTCGCCTGGTGTGCTTCCCGCACGCGGGCGGCTCCGCACCGGCGTTCCTGCCCTGGGCCGATGCGTTCGGCCCCGCCATCGAGGTGCTGGCCGTGCAGTACCCGGGCCGCCAGGAACGCCACGCCGAGCCGCTGGTGCCCGATCTGCACCGGCTGGCCGACCTGGTCGCGCCCGCGGTGCGCACCGCCGTCGGGGACGCGCCGTACGCGCTGTTCGGGCACAGCATGGGCGCGTCTCTCGCCTTCGAAGTCGCCCTGCGGCTGGAACGGTCCGGCTCGTACCCCACCCTGCTGGCGGTGTCGGGGCGGCGCGCACCGTCGATGCCGGCAGACCCAGACCGCTGCGTCCACCACCTGGACGACGCCCAGCTGATCGCCCATCTAAAGGATCTGAGCGGTACCGATCCGCGTCTCCTGGATGATCCGGAGGCCCGCGCGATGATCCTTCCGGTGGTCCGTGCCGACCTGCGGGCGGTGGAGACCCACGGGGCCGGCCGCGAGACACGGGTGAGCGCGCCGATCCTGGCGCTGACGGGCAACGCCGACCCGTGGACGGCCGTCGACGAGGCCGCCGAATGGAGTGCGCACACCAGCGGGCCTTTCGAACTGCGGGTGTTCCCGGGCGGCCACTTCTTCATCACCGAGGTGCGCGACCAGGTGGTCGCGCTTGTCGACGAGCGGATCAGCGCCGGGTCAGCCCGGGTTTAGGCCCGGCCACCACCATGACGTCGCAGTCTTCTACGCCCGGACGAAAGCGAGTCACCGTGCGCAGCTCCCCGCCAGGCGCTCTCGACGAGCTCACCGCCCTGCACCGCGCGGGCGAGCTCGCCGCCCACTATCCACGCGTCGGTGCCCTCCTGGCCGATGGCGGCGTCGACGAGGCCGCCCTGGCCCACGCGGGCCGCCTGTTGTCCCGGGTCGACCCCGACGACGTGCTGCGCCATCACCCGCGCACCCCCGTGCTGTCGGTGGCCGTCACCGGTCACGGCACGCTGAACCAGATCCAGGCGCCGCTAACGGCGCAGTTCGCCCGCCACGGTCTGCTGGTGCGGCCACACTTCACCGACTTCGACAGCTATGTCTTCGCGCTTTCCGATCCGTCGAGCGACCTGTACACCGCAGAGCCGGACCTAGTGCTATGCGTACTGGACCCGGGGGTGATCCTCGACGAGCTGCCGCTGCCGTGGGGCCCGGACGACGTGGAGCGCGTCTTCTCCCGGAAGCTGTCCCTGCTGGAGCAGCTCGCGGCGCGCTTCACGGCCACGTCCCGCGGCACCCTCGTCCTCAACACACTGCCGCTGCCGCGCACGCACGCGGCACAGCTCGTCGACCACCGCTCACGCGCCCACCTCGGCGCGGTGTGGCGGGAAGCCAACGCAGCGCTGCTGCGACTGCCGGAGACCGCCGCGTCCATCGTGGTCCTCGACCTCGACCCGCTGCTCGCGGAGGGCGTGTCCGTCCAGGACCCGCGGCTGGCGGCGTACACGGGGGCACCGTTCACGGCGGAACTGCTGGCGCAGTACGCCCGGGAGGTCGGCCATCTGGCCCGCCATCTCACCGGCCGTACCCGCAAGGTGCTGGTCCTCGACCTGGACAACACCGTGTGGGGCGGGGTGCTCGGCGAGGACGGGCCGGAGGGCATCGAGGTGGCCGGTGGCCGGCGCGGGAACGCCTTCCGAGCACTGCAGCGCACCGCCCGGCAACTCGCCGCGCAGGGCGTGCTGCTGGCGGCGGTCAGCAAGAACGATCCCGGTCCGGTGGCCGACGTCCTACGTAATCACCCCGAACAGGTCTTGCGCGAGGATGACTTCGTACGCGTCGTCGCCAACTGGCAGCCCAAGCACGACAATCTCGCCCGGCTCGCCGCCAACCTCGGTCTGGGTATCGACTCATTCGTCTTCGCCGACGACAGTGCCTTCGAACGCGGCCTGGTCCGCCACGAGCTGCCCGACGTGGCGCTCGTCCCGCTGGACGACGAGCCGGCCCTGCATGTGCAGCGTCTACTCGCCGACGGCTGGTTCGACGTACGGGAGGCGACCGAGGAGGACCGGGCGCGGGCGTCCCACTACCGTGAGGAACTGGCGCGCGGCGACTTCCTTCAGGAGTTCACCTCCCTCGACGACTATCTGGCCGAGCTCGGCGTCGAGGTGCGCGTCGCCCCCCTCATCCCGGCAGACACCGCCCGTGTCTCCCAGCTCTCGCTGCGCACCAACCAGTTCAACCTCACCACGCTG
Organism: Streptomyces sp. NPDC044061; assembly: GCF_056434305.1. Taxonomy (NCBI): domain Bacteria; kingdom Bacillati; phylum Actinomycetota; class Actinomycetes; order Kitasatosporales; family Streptomycetaceae; genus Streptomyces; species Streptomyces sp. NPDC044061. The sequence goes on from NZ_JBWKFL010000059.1 coordinate 12,417, forward strand.
CGCCTGCAGCCCGCCGAGGTGTCCGCGCTCGCCGCAGACCCGTCCTCATCCGTGCTCACAGTCCGCAGCCGGGACCGGTTCGGGGACAACGGGCTGGTCGGCGCGGTGTTCCTGCGGCGCGCCGACGACACGGTCACCATCGACAACTTCCTGCTCAGCTGCCGGGTCTTCTCCCGCGGCATCGAGCAGGCCGTCCTGGCCACGGTGCTGCGCAGCGCCGCAGACCACGGGGTACGCGAGGTCGTCTCGGCGTTCCACCCCACCGCGAAGAACCACCATGTACGGGACTTCTATCCGCGCGGCGGCTTCAAGGAGCTCGGCCCGTGCGGCCCCGGCGGCTCCGGGACCGCGTACCACCGCTCGCTCCTGGACCAGGACGAACTGCCCGCACCACCCGCCCACATCACCCTTGTCGCGGAGGCGACCCTGTGACCGGAATCGACGACCTGCTCTCCCTGCTGAGAGACGACCTCGGCCTGCCCGTGGACGACGGTGAGGACGGCTCCCTGCGTCTAGACGCCATCACCGGCTGGGACTCTGTTCATCTGCTGTGGCTGGTGACCGCTCTGGAAGAGCGGACCGGCAGCCGGCTGTCCCTGCCCGACCTGCTGGACGCCGTCACCGTGGCGGACGTCCACCGGCTGGCCACAGCCGGGCCCGGTTCCCAGGACGCGGCGGCGACCGATGCCCGGTAGTCCGGTGCGGTACGACGCCGTCGCCCCGGAGGACTTCCGGGCCGCGCTGGGCCGGTTCGCGTCCGGCGTGGTCGCCGTGTCCGGTCTGACGGAGCGGGACCAGCCGGCCGGTTTCGCGGCGAGCTCGTTCACCTCCGTCTCCCTGGACCCACCGCTGGTCGCGTTCTGTCCGGCCCGCTCCAGCCGTACCTGGCCTCGGCTGCGGGCCACGGGACGGGTCGCGGTGAGCGTCCTGGGGGCCGGTCAAGAGGACGTCTCACGCAGGCTGGCTACGCGGGACGACAACAAGTTCACGGCGATCAACTGGACCCTGTCTGCGTCGGGACTGCCGCTTATCGACGGCGCACTGGCGTGGCTGGAGTGCACCGTGGCAGCGGAGCACCAGGCCGGTGATCACCACATCGTGGTCGCCCGTGTCGACCGCCTGGCGATCCCCCCCGACACGACCGGTCACGCCCACGACGGCCCACTCATCCACTATCGAGGCGACTACCGGCGTTTCGCGTAGCCGTCGTCGAGCGGAGGTGTCGCCCGAGCGGCTGCCACCGGCCAAGAACCGGCTGCTGGTGGTCATCGAGGCTGGCATGAAGATCCCTTCGAGCGCGGCGGGTCCGGAGCCGGGCTGCTGGTCGAGGTGACGGCGGCCGCCAGTCCGTGCCCACCCGGCTCAATCGGGATCGTGCACGGTGGCAGCGCATCCATGCACGGGCGTGTACGGATGCCCCGTGCACACGGACTTTCCTGCGGAGAACAGGGAGTTGACCAGCATGAACCATGACTCAGGAAACGCCCCTCATCCGGCGGCCGACTCCGCGACCGGCCTCATCGAGCTCGCGAACCGCGAAGCGGAAGCCCTGTATTTCGAGCGCTGCGCCTGGTGTGCACTGGCCACGTATCACCGGGTGCTCTGTCCGGCCTGCGGGAGCAGCGACCTACGGACGGAGCGTAGCGACGGCATAGGCACCGTCAGGCACTCCACTGTCATACACCGCAACACACCCGCCGCACGCAACGTGTCACTGATTGAGATGCGCGAGGGTTTCGTCGTCCGAGGCAGGGTTATGGGCCCGCACATCAGCATCCGCAGCGGCGACCGGGTACGAGTGTCCACTGCACAGGAGCCGGTACGGGGCGAGCCCGTCTTCCATCTGCTCGACCAGAACCGCACCCAAACCTGACCGCCGCCAGCCAAGCCCAGGGGCGGCCAATCAGGAGACAGGGCCCCGTCCAGCACTGTACGGACATGGACGCCGCTATCGCCATGTGCCCGTCCGGTCATCACGGGCGCCCCAAGTGCGAGGGCTGGCGGTCAGGCACAGGCGACGGGCTGCGGGGACCTGGTCGTGGTGGACGGCGACCACAAGGAGCAGGTCCGCGGTTCGTCTTCGACGTGGTCACCGGCAAGCTCGCCGAAGTCCTGTGACGGTCAGGTGTCTTGCGGCCTCAGCGGGTACAGGTGTGGGAGGTTTACCACGATCGCCTCTTGGGTGCTGCGGGCGATGACGACCACGGCCTCCTCAGCGGGGTCGGGGTTCTCCTCGCGGTGCGGTACGAAAGGCGGGACGAAGATGTAGTCGCCGGGTGCGGTGCACAGCCGTACCTCGTTGGGCTGGGGGCGCGAGTCGTCGATGAAGACGAACTCGGGGTGGCCGCTGACGACGTAGATGGCGGTCTCGGACTCGCCGTGGTGGTGGTCGGAGGAGGAGGTGGAGGGGGCAACGTGGGTCTGGCCCATCCACAGCTTCTCCGCCCCGACCGTCTTCCCGCTGACGGCGGCGAACCGGCGCATGCCTCCGGTCTGTGCGGTGTCACCGTCGAGCGCGTCGGCGCGGATGTGGTGAAGTCGGGTACGCAAGGGGGCTGCCGACCCTTCGGCCACATCGTCGAAATGGGGGTGGAAACCTTCACCCGGGGTGGTCAACGGCTCGCTCATGACGCGGACGCTAGAACCGCCAGGAAAAGGATGTCAAGAGGTGTCCATTGTGGTTCACCTGCGGCAATGTTCCCGCAATGCGGGAGCAGAACCGGAGGAAGCCCTGGCGGCGGCCCGCTTGTCGGGCATCATGTGCGCATGCATATCTCCGCGAAGGCGGACTACGCCACCCGGGCTCTGCTGGAGCTCGCCTGCGAACCTTCCCGTCCCTTGACGTGCGAGGCCATCGCTTCCTCGCAGCAAATCCCGTTCCGCTTCCTGAAGTCCGTGGTGGGCGAGTTGCGCAAGGCCGGCCTGGTGCGCAGCCAGCGCGGCTGCGAGGGCGGGTACTGGCTCGGCCGGCCCGCCGACGAGATCACGCTCCTCGACGTCGCGCGCGCCGTGGACGGCGAGCTGATCACCCTGCGGGGTGATCCGCTGACCGGGCTCGACTATCCCTCCCCCGCCTCAAGACTGCCCGGAGTGTGGCGCCGGATCGAGGCGGACGCCGCCGCCCTGCTCGGTGCCACTACGCTTACCGCGCTGCTGCCCGGGGACGCGGATGCGCGGGTGGCCCGGAAGGGGGCCGCGTGACAGCTCCTGCATGCCGCACGCCGCTCGAGGTGGTGGAGTACACCGACCCGCTGTGCCCCTGGGCCTGGGGTTCGGAGCCCGTCTTCCGCCGGCTGCGCGCGGCGCTCGACGGACGGGCCGGCTGGCGCCGCGTGTTCTGCATCCTGTTCGACCACGACGACGACCCGGCGCCCGATCCGGACGTGGAGGCCGCCTGGTACTCGCGCTACGTCGAGGACATCAGCCGCCACACTCGCGCGCCGCGGGCCGTGCGGCTGCGCCGGGTGGCGGCGAGCAGCTGGCCGTCTTCCCTCGTTGCGAAGTCGGCCGAGGCGCAGGGGCCACAGGTGGCCGACCGCGTGCTGCGCCGGCTGCGCGAGACCGTCTTCGTCCTCGACGAGCCCGCGGACACGCCCGTGCTGGCACTGTCGGCGGCACGGGGCGTCCCGGGCCTGGACCTGGAGCGTCTCGCGGCCGATGCGGCGTCCGCCGCCGTGCTGCAGGCAGTCCGCGCCGACCACGCCGAGGCGCGTCGGCCGGTCCCCGCCGTGCTGTCCGTACACGGCAATTCGCCGCATCCCGGCGCCGCCAAGGAGACACCGGACGGCGGGCACCGCTACGCCCTGCCCACGCTGCTCCTCCGCTCCGCCACCGGCGTGCGCGCGGTGCCCGGGTGGCGGTCGTACGAGGAGTACGCGGCGGCGATCGAGGAGCTGGAACCGGGGCTGCTGACCGCCCCCTCGGACCTGGATCCCGCGGCGGCGCTCGCCCGCTATCGGAGCCTGACCGATCCCGAGCGCAGACTGCTGACGACCGGCACGTGGCCCCCCGCGCAGGCGGTGCGGATCGACACCGCGGGCGGTCCTCTGTGGCTGCATCCCGAGGAGGCCGCGACCCACCTGGCCGCCAGCCCCGAAACACCCGCCGCCCCCTGATGAGGCTCTGACCTGCGATCAGAGACCGTCCCGCCGAATGAGACACCTTTTGGTGTCCATTGACAGCCGCCGACGACTCACCCCAGGATGAGCACCATGCTTACGACGCACCCCGGTGTGGTGTGCCGCTACGTGGACCTGCGGCGCACGTGCAGCGCCCTCTGTCGCTGACCGCTCGCCGTCCACGGCTCACGGGCGCCTGACCGCTCCCGCCAGCACCGGCTTCCCGCCTCTGCGCCTGCCGGCGCCCGTCGTGCTCCCGGCGCCCCGCCGCTCCTCCTCCGCACCCTTCCCGGCTTTCACCCGCGACGCCACAGGCGCCTCCTGCCCTGAGTGCGGCATGTCCCTGTGCATGAAGCCCTGCACAGGCAGGCCCGCCTCTCACCTGCTGCGCCGCGCGACGACGCCGCGGCACACCGCCCTCGTGCCCCGAGCCCGTGATCCTGATACGGGCCGGTGCCCTCGTAGAAAGAATCTGAGATGTCCGGACCGCGCACGCCCCGCCGCCCCAGACTGCGTCTCGCTCGACAAGCCCGGCTGCGCGCAGCGGCGTTGGGGACTGTCCTCGTCACCGTACTCACCCCGGCCCTGAGCGCCTGCGGTGGCGACTCCGCGGCCGCGGGCGGGAACGCCACGCTGAAGTGGGCCTCGTCCTACTTCCCCACCCACTGGGATCCGGTCGTCGGCGGAAGCGGCGCTCAGTTCCGCGAACTTTCCCTGGTATACGCCTCGTTGACCCGCACCGACGCGAAGGGCAACGCCGTTCCCGATCTGGCCAAGAGCTGGAAGTACAACGCCAAGGGCGACGAGATCACCTTCCACCTACGCCCGAACCTGAAGTTCAGCGACGGTGAGCCGGTCGACGGCGCCGCCGTGAAGGCGGCCATCGAACGCGCCAAGAAGCAAAAGAACTCCGCGCTCTTCGGCGATCTAACGTCCATCAGGTCGGTTGACGCCAAGGGCCTCGACGCGGTCATTCACCTCACCCAAGTCGATTATCAAATACCGCAGTTGCTCGGTGAGCGCGTGCTCCAGATCGCTAGCCCCAAGGCGGCGGCGGCGCCGGCGAAGCTGGATCAGAAGCCGGTCGGCGCGGGCCCGTTCATCGTCACGCAGATCGTCCCCGGCACCAAGGCGGTCCTGAAGAAGAACCCCGACTACTGGGACGCGAAGAACATCCACATCGACAACGTCGAGCTGGCCTCAGCCCCTGACGCCTCGACAGTGGTCTCCGGACTGCAGACCGGCGTCTACAACTTCGCCGACATCGAACCCAGCCAGGCCAAGGCCGCCAAGAAGGCCGGTCTCGATGTCTTCGTCCAGCCCGGCTTCAACGCCTCCAACATCAGCCTGAACGTCAACAAGGCGCCGTTCGACAACGACAAGGTTGTCGACGCGGTCCGCTACGCGATCAACCGTCAGGAGTTCGTCGACAAGCTGACCTTCGGCTACGGCGAGGTCACCAACCAGCCCTTCCCGAAGGGATACGTCGCCTACGACCCTGCGTCGGCCGACACCTACCCCTACGACCCGGCCAAGTCGAAGAAGCTGCTCGCCGAAGCCGGCTACAACGCCGGCGCCCTCAAGCTGAACCTGGTCATCCCGGCCGAGGACCCGCAGGCCGAGATCGTCCAGTCGCAGCTGGCGAAAGTCGGCATCAAGGTCACCATCAAGATCGACAAGAACTGGGCGACGCCGTTCTTCGCCAAGGGCCTGACATTCTCCCTGTACGGCACGACGGGCCGCGACTCCGCGCTGCAGACGCTCACCGCGCACTTCGGCCCCGACGGCCCGCTCAACCTCAGCTCCCCCTACGAGCCAGCCGGCTTCGAGGCGGCCGCTGCGACGGTCCGCAAGACGCCCCTGGACTCGCCCGACTACACCAAGACCCTCCAGGCGGCGACCCGGGCCGGTCTGCAGAGCAAGGCGCTGATCTTCACCTACTCCCAGCCCAACCTCATCGCCAAGAGCAAGTCCATCTCCAGCCTGCCGAAGAACCCAGCTCACATCGACTGGACCGGTGTGACCATCGGCGGCAACTGACCACTTCCTGAACCTTCCAGAGCTCATCATCGAGAGGGGGCACCCCATGACGACGCAGGCACCGGCACCGGCCACACCCGTCGCCCGTCGCACGGCCGCCGCGGCCAGGGCGCGGCACACCCTGGGCCGCATCCTGGTCACCCTCGCCCGGTCGATCGCGATCTTCGTGCCCGTCTTCCTGGTCGCGACGTTCGTGACGTTCGCGCTGCGCTCGTTCAGCGGGCTCAGCCCGGCGCGGATCCAGCTGGGCGAGGAGGCCACGCCCGAGGCAGTCGCCAGGATCGAGGCGCAGTGGGGTCTCGACCGGCCGTTCCTGGTGCAGTACGGCGACTGGATCGGCGGCGTGCTGCACGGGCAGCTCGGCGCGAGCTGGACCAACGGCGCCGACATCTCCACGCTCATCCGACTCGGCCTCGGCGTGAGTCTTTCGGTGGCGACCTTCGCCCTGCTCATCGGCGTCGTCGCGGGCTTCGGCCTCGGCACCCTCGCCGCGCTGCGCCGCACCACCTGGGTCGACCGCGCCATCACCGGCTTCGTCACCCTGATCTCCGTGATGCCCGCCTTCGTCGTCGGGATCATTCTGGTGGCGGTCTTCGCGGTCGGGCTGGGCGTGTTCCCCTCCGCCGGATACGTCCAGCCGGACCAGGGCGTCGGCCCGTGGCTCACCCACATCACCCTGCCGGCCGTCGCCCTAAGCGCCGACGTCGTCGCCGACGTCGCCCGCCAGCTGCGCACCAGCCTCATCGCCGCCTACCGCGAGAACTACGTGACCGGCGCACTGGTACGGGGGCTGAGCGGGCGCCGGATCTTCTTCACCCACGTCCTGCGCAACGGCCTCGGCCCCGCGCTCGCCACCCTCGGCCTGAAGTTCCCCTCACTCGTCGGGGCCTCTGTCGTCACCGAGTGGATCTTCGGGCTCCAGGGGTTCGGACGGTTCGCCAACGACTCCGCCCAAGCCGGTGACGTGCCGGCCGTCCAGGGCGTACTGGTCGTGTCAATCGTCCTGGTCGTCCTGTTCAACCTCGTCGTCAACCTGGTGCTGGCCCGTGTGACGCCCGCATCCCAGAGGGGGGTGTGAGCCATGGTGCGCCGTGTCCTCGCGCTGCCGTCCGCCCGCATAGCCGTCACCGTCCTCGCGGTGATCGCCCTGCTGGCGGCCTTCGGCCCGCTGCTCGCCCCGCACGATCCGCTGGCCACCAGCGACAACACCCTCACCGCCACCTCCGGCGCCCACTGGCTGGGCACCGACTACCTCGGCCGGGACGTACTGAGCCGGCTGCTCGACGGCTCCCGCATCAGCGTCCTCGGCTCCCTCGAGGTCGCGCTGACGGCGCTGGTGGTGGGTTTGATCCCCGGCATTCTGTCGGTGTATCTCGGACGGACCTTCGAATGGATCACCCTCCGGCTGGCCGACACCCTCATCGCCCTGCCCTTCCTGCTGTTCGCCGTCGCCGTCGTCGCCCTGCTCGGCAACGGCATCACGCAGGCGATGCTGGTGACCGGGGCGCTGGTGTCCCCGCTGTTCTACCGGGTCTCGCGCGCCGCCACGCTGGCAGTGGCCCGCTCCCCGTACGTCGAGGCCGCGCTCATCGCCGGCGCGACGGTCGGGTGGGTCGTACGCCGTCATGTCTGGGCCAAGGTGCTACCGCCTATCGCTGTGGCGCTCGCGCAGACCGTCGGCGTCGGCTTCGTGATCGTGTCGAGCCTGACCTTCCTCGGGATCGGCGTCCAGCCGCCCGCGCCCACCTGGGGCGGACTCCTCGCCTCCGACCTCGGCTACCTCGGCCAACGGCCATGGGCGCCGCTCGCACCCGCTCTCCTGATCATGATCACCGTCTGGGCGTGCAACGTCCTCGCCGACGCCATCCGCGACGTCTCCGGCGAGGCGGGCCGCGCGCTGCTCAACAACCGCCGGGCCCGTGCCAACCGGCTCGACCAGGCCGACCCCGCTCCCGCCGGAGGCGCGTGATGAGCACCCTCTCCCAGAAGCTGCCCGCCGACAGCCACCAGGCCGAAAGGCCCGGGTCCGCAGCCCCGGCCGCCCCCACGCCACCCGCATTGTCCGTGCGTGACGTACGCATCAGCGACCAGGCCAACGGGCGCGAAGTCGTCCACGGCGTCAGCTTCACACTCAACGCCGGCAGGACAGTCGGCATCGTCGGCGAGTCCGGCAGCGGAAAGACCCTCACCTGCCGTGCCACACTGGGCATCCTGCCCGCCCACTTCGAGGTCACCGGCGGCTCCATCGAGATCGAGGGCCGCGACATCACCGGCCTCACGCCCGCCCGGTGGACAGCGCTGCGCGGCGCCACGATCAGTGCCGTCTTCCAGGATCCCGCCTCCTACCTCAACCCCTCGATCCCCGTGGGCAAGCAGGTCGCCGAGGTCGTCCGGGTCAAGAAGGGCGTGGGGCGCCGCGAGGCTCGCCGGCAGGCCATCGAGCTGCTGCGTGCCGTCCACCTCAGGGACGCCGAACTGGTCTTCTCCCAATACCCGTTCGAGCTGTCCGGCGGCATGCTCCAGCGGGTACTCATCGCGGCGGCCGTCGCCGCAGGACCACGCATCCTGATCGCCGACGAGGCCACGACCGCGCTCGACGTCACCGTCCAGGCCGAGATCCTCGACCTGCTGGCCGACCTGCGCGAGCGCACCGGCCTCGCCCTCGTGGTGGTCTCCCACGACCTAGCCGTCGTCGCCCAGTTGTGCGACGAGATCCTCGTCATGCGCCGGGGTGAGGTGGTCGAGCACGGGCCCACCCACGAGGTGCTGCACCACCCGCGGCACGACTACACCCGCCTACTCATCGCCGAGCACCAACAGTACGGCCTGGAGAAGTTCCTCGCCCCCGAGGAGGACGCGTGAGCAGCGATCCCACCCCCCTCACCCCCGGACCGATCCTCGAGATCGAGGGCCTGGACGTGCACTACGGGCTGCGCCGCCGGCGCCGGCGCGCCCTGCACGGCGTCTCGCTGAGCGTCGCACCGGGAGAAGCCGTCGGCATCATCGGCGAGACCGGATCGGGCAAGTCCACCCTGGCGCGGGCCGCGCTCGGCCTCGTGCCCGCCTCCGCCGGATCGATCACCGTCGACGGCCGGGACGTCACCTCCCACAGCACCCGCCAGTGGCGGGCGTTGCGTCGCAGAAGCGTGATCCAGTACGTCTTCCAGGACCCCCTGCGCAGTCTTGACCCGGACCTGAGCATCGAGGCCTCACTCGCCGAGCCATTGCTCATCGGCGGCGCCACCCGCGAGGAAGCGGCAGTCCGCATCAGGGAGTTTCTGCCCCGCCTCCGTCTCACCGAGGACCTCCTCGACCGGCTGCCCGGCGAGCTCTCCGGCGGACAGCGCCAGCGCGCCGCGGTGGCCCGCGCCCTGGTCACGAGGCCACGCCTGGTCATCCTCGACGAGCCGGTCAGCGCCCTGGACTCCGCCAATCGAGTGCAGATCCTGGAGATACTCAAGGAACTGCGCGACGAAGGTGTGGCGTTGGTGTTCATCTCCCACGACCTCGGCTCCGTCGCCGGCGTCGCCGACCGCATCGCGGTCCTCTACCAGGGCGAACTGGTCGAGTCCGGCTCCGCCCGCGACGTCGTCAACCGACCCCGGCACGCCTACACGCGTCTGCTCCTCAGCTCGGCGCCCACCCTGCACGGCGCGCCGCCCGACCGGGCCGAACGCGACTCCCTGCGCGCCCTGTTGCACAACTGAACCCTCGACAGGCAGGACAAGTCATGCCCCGCACCATCCATCTCGCGCTCCACCCCTACGGCGTCGGCGGCCCGGGCCAACACGGCCTGTGGAAGGACCCGCGCGTCGCGAAGAACGCCAGCATCGACATCAACTACTACATCCGGCAGGCCCAAGCAGCCGAACACGCCCTGTTCGACGCCCTGTTCATCGTCGACAGCCAGTTCATCAACGCCACCTACCCCGCCCACTACCTCAACCGCCTGGAGCCGCTGACGCTGCTCTCGGCGGTCGCCACCCACACCCGGCACATCGGCCTCGTCGGCACCGCGAGCTCGACGTACAACTCGCCCTTCAACCTCGCCCGCCGGTTTGCCTCCCTCGACCACATCAGCGGGGGACGCGCCGGCTGGAACGTAGTGACCAGCTTCGACACCGGCACCTCCCGCAACTACGGGCTGGACGAGCACCTCGACTACACCACCCGCTACGGCCGCGCCCTGGAGTTCGTACGAGTCGCGCGCGGACTGTGGGACTCCTACGAAGACGACGCCTTCCCCGCCGACGTCGAGCGAGGCGTCTTCCTGGACCCGGCCAAGCTGCACGAACTCAACCACGTCGGGGAGCACTTTACGGTGGCCGGCCCGCTGAACCTCTCCCGCTCCCCGCAGGGCCAGCCGGTGATCTTCCAGGCCGGGGTGTCCGAGGAGGGCCGCGACCTCGCCGCCCAGGTCGCCGAAGGCATCTACGCGCCCGGCGGAACCCTCGAGCAGGCACAGGAGTACTACGCCGACATCAAGAAGCGCACCGCCGCCTACGGCCGTGACCCCGACCACATCAAGATCTTCATCCACGCCGGGCCAGTCGTCGCCGCCACCGACGAGGCCGCCCGCCGCCGCGAACGGGAGATCTTCGAGGAGGACAACGACTTCGAGCGCAACCTCGCGCTACTCGGCCGCTCCTTCGGTGCCTACGACTTCAGCGTCCACGACCTCGACGCGCCCTTCCCGGACGTCGCGCACCTGGCCGAGAAGGGCGGCCGTACCGGGGCCGCGAAGCTCATCGAGCGGGCTCGCACAGAGAACCTGACTCTTCGCCAAGTCGCGGAGTCCGTGAACCAGTTCCGCCAGTCACCGTTCGTCGGTGACCCGCGCACCGTCGCCGACACCGTCGAGCGATGGTTCGACGCCGGCACCTTCGACGGCATCAACCTCGCCTTCCGCACCGAGGAAGAACTGAACCTCTTCGTCGACGGCGTCGTCCCGATCCTGCAGAACCGCGGCCTGTTCCGCACCGAGTACACCACCGACACCTTGCGCGGCAACCTCGGCCTGCCGATCCCCGCCAACCGTCACAGCCGCGAGCACGCGCTCGTGGCCGACTGAGCACAGCCGGGCCGATCGCCCGCGACGACGTATGCGAAAGGCATGCCATCGACATCCTCCCCGCCCTAAAGGACGAGGTTTCCCGCCTCCACCCGCCACGCCGCGTTACGAGCTGCAAGCGCATCGTTGCAGACCACCCGGGCGCAGCCGAATGTACCGGCCAGCGAGATGCGCTGACCAGGCGTCGGCTCAATCCGGAAGGAGTACCGCAGATGCATGTGAGCAACGTACCGGCCACCACTTCCTCTGCCCTGCCCCGCAGGAGCTTCGTTTCCTCCCCGGCCTGAAGGCCGCGGTCTCCACAAAGGAGCCCCGATGACCCAGTACAGCGACCACTTCACACCAGAGGGCCTGCGCGTGCGCGGCACGGTCGCCGTGGTCCCCGGCCGCGGCGAGACCCGCGCTACCTACGACCGCTTCGGCAAGCGGCTCGCCGCCGACGCCTACCGTGTGCGGGTGATCGACGCCCCCGCCCTCGGCCCCGCGCATGACACCGCCTCGCTGACAGAACTCGCGGCCCGGCTCAACGAGGCCATCAAGGACACGGCCGCCGGGGACGGTGTCGTACAGCCCGTGGTGATCGTGGCAGCCGACTCGGGGGCCGCCGCCGTGGCCGCGCTCCTCGGCCATACGGGCACGGCGCTCACCGCACGGCCCGACGCGGTGGTCCTCGCGGGGGTGCCGGGCCGGGGCGCGAAGTCCGCCGGGAGCTGGGACGACGAGCTCGAGGTCCGCACCTCCTGCCCGACCCACCGGAGCAAGCTCACCGAGGACCCGGAGGTGCGGCGTGGCTCGCTCGGGCAAGCGCTGCCCGACGCCCTGGCAGCCGCTGTACAGGACGCGGACACCGATCTGCCGGTCCTGCTCCTGGTGGGCGACGCCGACCCGCTCGCCGACCACGAGGCACTGCAGCGCGCGGCGAAGTCCCTGCCCCGCGCCCGCCTTTCGGTCGTGCACGGCGCCCACCACGACGTCCTCAACGACCTCCAGCACCGGTCCGTGGCAGCCGAGGTCGTCTCCTTCCTGGAAAACCTCCGCAACCACCTGCACCCGCTGATCACCGTGCAGTCCAGCGCTTGGTGACCGCGCGCACCGCGTAACGCCCCCTCGACCGCGATCCCGAAAGGTGACCCCATGGCCGCCATCCTGTCCGTCTCCGGAAGCCCCTCCCCCACCTCCCGTACGAGACGGCTGCTGCGCCACGTGGACGACCGTCTCCGCCGGCAAGGGCACGAGGTGACCCCGCTGGAGGTGCGCACCCTGCCCGCCGACGCGCTGCTCGGCGCAGACCTGCGGCACCCGGCCATCACCGCCGTCGCGGACCTGTTCGCGCAGGCGGACGGGGTGGTGATCGGCACACCCGTGTACAAGGCCGCCTACTCGGGCCTGCTGAAGTCGCTGCTGGACCTTCTCCCGCAGTACGCCCTCACCGGCAAGACGGTACTGCCACTCGCCACGGGCGGCAGCCAGGCCCACGTCCTGGCTATCGACTACGCCCTGCGTCCGGTCCTGAGCTCCATGGGCGCCTCCCACATCGTGGCGGGCTGGTTCATCCTCGACCGGGACATCGCCCGCGAGGACGGCACCCCCACCGTCACATCCCCCACCGCCCAAGCATCCTTGGAAGAGGTCACAGACCAGTTCTCCGCCGCCTTGAACAACCGGGTCGGCGCACTCGCCTCCACGGGCTGACCGCCCACATCGCCGAGCCCACTGGGCCGCATCAACCCTCCGCAAGGAGGCTGTCGATGCCGGGTGTGGTGAGGGCGTCGTTGTGGAAGGCGGCGTTGTCACCGAAGGTCTGTTGGGTGAGTTCGCTGAGCAGGAGGGTGCAGGCCGCTTCCTGGGGCTGGCCCTTGAAGGGTCCGTAGGCCAGGGGCAGGACGTGGCTGCATGGCCGGGGCGCCGGGCGGGTTCTGTGCCGTTACTGACAGTGAGGACGCTTGGGCCATGGGCGGCGAGAACTTCGTCTACGACCGTACTCAAGGCGGCCGGTGTGTTGGTAGGTCTCCCAGAATGTGGTGGCATCGGCAAGCGTGGGGTGGGCGCGGCGCGCGGCATCCGCCCGTGCCCTGGTTGCGGGGTCTTCCGGCGGCAATGGCGCCGCGCTTACCGGGTGCACCGTGCTTCGTTGCGGTGCTGCCTCTCGCTGGCTTGCCGCTGCCTTCGCCGTGATCCGGCGAGGACGCCTTGGCCGCTGTTCTTGGCGTTCTCGTGTGTTTCCTGGGACTTGGGTGAGTTCGCGCAGGGCGGTGTTCCAGTCGGCTTTCAGGCTGTCGGCGACGAGCCGGTTGTCGGGGTCGACGGCGAGGTAGGGCACCGGCCAAGACGACGTGCTCTTGGGCGGGTTCGACGGCGGCAGCCCTCAGCCGTTCGGTCTCGTCGGCGCGGGCGATCAGCTCGTTAGCGACCGCGAGGGCCGCGACCAATGCGGCCGACCGCGTGATCGACGACGGCGCCGTGAACCCGCTGTCAGATCGGGCTGCCGTACTCACACCGAGCGACGCGCGACAGTCGTGATGCCCCGACGTATCCCACATCGTCGAAGGTCTTTAGCCGAAGCGTCCGTTGACGTAATCCGCGGTGCGTTGGTCCTGTGGGTTGTGGAACATCGCGGTGGTCGGGCCGTGTTCGATGATGCCGCCAGGGGCGCCCTGTTCTGCCAGGAAGAACGCACACTGGTCGGAGACCCGTGCGGCCTGCTGCATGTTGTGGGTCACGATGACGACGGTGACCTCCTGAGACAGGCTGTGGATCGTCTCTTCCACGCGCCGCGTGGACGTCGGGTCGAGGGCCGAGCACGGCTCGTCCATCAGCAGTACGCGCGGGCGGACGGCAAGCGCTCGGGCGATGCAGAGGCGCTGCTGCTGGCCGCCCGAGAGTGCGCCGCCCGGTTGGCGGAGGCGGTCGCGGACCTCCTTCCACAGGCCCGCGCGGGTCAGGCACTCTTCGACCAGTGCATCCTTGGTGGATCGGCTGGCGTTGACGCCCGTCAGCCTCAGTCCCGCCAGCACGTTGTCGTAGATGGACATCGCCGGGAAGGGGTTGGGTTTCTGGAAGACCATGCCGATGTCTCTGCGGGCCGTGGTGAGTCTGCGCCCCGGGGCATAGATGTCGGTGCCGTCCAGCAGCACCTCGCCCGCGAGCGCCGAGCCGCTCACCATCTCGTGCATGCGGTTGAGAGTGCGCAGGAAGGTGGACTTGCCGCAGCCGGACGGGCCGATCAGGGCCGTGACCTGGCCAGTCGGCATGGTCAGGGAAACACGGTCGAGCACCTTGTGGCTCCCGAACCAGGCGGACACCTGGCGGGCGTCCAGTTCGGCCGGACCGGCGCCGGCAGTGACGGTGGCAGTGGTCGGGTTAAGGGCGCGCAGGACGGCGGGCGGGCCGGCCGTGGGCGCCGTATCCGACGCATCCGTCGTTTTCTCGCTCGCGCCGAAGGTCAGGGGCTGGGTCTTGGCGGCCACTTCGCGCGCTCCCGTCTCTTCCGTGGTGGCGGTGGTGTCGGTCATGTTCGAAAACCTCGGTCCTGTGCCGTCAGAGCAGATTGGGGAGAAGTCGGGTGACCTGTTCCGCGACCTCCAGGCCGATGGCGCAGAACGGTCCGACGGACACGATCCAGGTCTGGCGGCGGCCCCAGCGGAACCAGGCCCAGACCGCCGCCACGGAGGCGACAGCCAGGGCCTGGAGCCAGAGCAGGAGCACCCACCAGACGACGGAGGCGCCGCGGAGCGGGAGTTCACTCGACGGCAGGGACTCCGGGGTGATCCTCAGGGCTGGGGTGTCGGCCGCGTTGCCGACCAGGTCGGCGTCGAGTCGCAGCACGCCCGCCGGGAGGTAGGGCGTGCCGGTCGCGGTCATCAGAACGACGCGTCCCTTGCCCTCGGCGGGTGCGGCCGGGGCGCGGTCGCCGGCGTGCCGCAGGTCGAGGACCCGGAAGGTGAAGCGTCCCTGGCCCGTGGTGATGCGAAAGGTGTCACCGGGGACCAGTTCGTCGAGTTCCCCGAACGGTCCGCCGTAGGCGGCGGCCCGGCCCATGATCACGGCGGTACCGGCCTGGCCGGGCAGCAGAGTGTCCCGGCGATGGCCGGGGCCCTTGGCCAGTACGTCGGAGTCGGTACCTTCGAAGACCACCTCGTGGACGTGCAGCTTGGGGATTTCCAGGAGCATCAGAGGTGTGCCGGGGGCGAGCAGCCGGCCTCTCTGGTCGGTCTGCGACACGGCTGCGGTTCCGGCGGCCAGCTCGCCGCGTAGCTTGTCGAAACCGGCCGACTGGGCCGCGCGGTGCTCCAGCGGGCTGAGTAGGACCAGCTGCGCGCAGATGCCGAGCAGCAGCACGCTCACCGTGAGTAGTGCGCCGCCGACCACGTACGGCGTCGCCGGGCGGCGCCTGCCGGCCGGGGTGTCGGTGAGGCTGGCGGCTGTCGGAGGCGCGGTCTCCTTGTCGGCGGCTGTGTTGGTCGTGCGGACGGCCGCAGAATGCACGGCCTGTTTGTCGGTCGTCGCGGTCACCTGCGGAACCTCCCGCCCAGTCGGCGTGTCGTACGGCGGACGAGGGCCGGCGCTGCGGACATTGCGGCGGTCGCTCCCCGGGGCCGCCAGCCGGCCGCGAACGGCGCGATCATCCCGGTGAGCGCGCCGAGTCCCGCGCCGATGGGAAGGGCGAGTCGGAGCGGGACCGCCGGGTCGGCCGGGGTCAGGCCGCCGGCGGTGCTGATCAGGTTGGGCGCGATGGTGCCGTGCGGGCCGGCGGAAGCGGCTGCGGGTGACGCCGTGGTGCCCGCAGGAGTGCCGGTGCCGGGCCCCGTTCCGTTGCCGCCTGTGGCGGTTCCCGCTCTGCCTTGGTCGCCGCCGGTCTTGGACGTGGACGAACCACTGTCCGCGGGAGCGCCCTTGTAGGTCGCGAGCTGCTTCGCCGCCGTGAGCGTACGGGCGCGCATCGCGCTGCTGAGCGGCGCGTATCCGAGCGGCAGGTCGCCGAGCTCGATGCCGGGCCGCTGGCCCTCCTGCGCGGTGTAGCGCAGCAGTGTGGCGTAGCTGGTCCGTTCCGCTGCCTTCAGCTGTCCGGGCCGGGCCACGGCGTTGACCAGCATGGCAAGGGGGTATGCGGCCGGCTGGGACGCGGTGACCGGTATGACGGGCGGGCGGCCCGTGGCCGAGCTGGCTGCGGCGGTGAGTGCGGCCGTGGTCGGTGTGACATAGTGGCCTGCGGAGTTGAGCAGGCTGGCGGTTTGCAGACCGTATCGGGCGGCCGAGGCTGCGTCGGTGACGACCAGTTGGAAGCGCTGGCCGACGTTTTGCGGGCCGGGGGACTTCCACACCGGTGGGTTGGCGTTCGCGTCCCAGCTGGACTTCCACAGCTGGTCGCCGCGGCGGGCATGTACGGCGGCGAGGAGCATGTCGTCCACGTAGGGGCGGAAGTCGGTCATGCCCTGCTTGACGGTGGCCTCGGCGGACCCGGGCGGGATGGTGGTCCACGGGTCGGCCTTGGGGTAGTCGTCCCGGGTGGCGGTGAAGGCGGAGCCGGCGGGGTTCAGGTCGGTGTTGGTGCTGTAGTACGGGTTGACGCGCATGCCGTCGTCGTCCGGCACGCCTGCCAGGAAGCGCCGGGCGTCCTTGTCGGCGAGCACGTAGTTCCACAGTTGCCGGGCCGCGTCGGTGTGGCCGAGCGCAACCTCCAGGTCGGTGTCGGTGCTCGGGTTCTCGGCGATGGCCTGGTTGGCGTATTCCGGGTTGAGCGCCAGGAACTCGGCATCGGAGAGGAGGCCGGTCGGATTGTGTAGAGCCCAACTGTAGCCCTTGGCTGCGGTCAGGGTGTCGGTGCCGTTCGCGTAGACCGTCCTGACCGCGCCCCAGGGGGAGTTGCGGTAGGACTCGGTGAGTAGTTTGGCGATCAGCCGTGGGGTGAGTTTCAGGGTGGTGAATCTGGAGCCGGCCAGAGCTTTTTGCTTGCTGGTGGCTTGGGAGCCCGGCTGGCGTTCGATGTTGAAGCCGATGACCACGCCGGAGAGGGCGACGGGAGCATAGGTCACCGTGCCCGGCGGCGCGGTGGTTCCGTCGTCCGAGCCGAGCGGGCGGCTGACGAAGCCGAGGGTGTCTGCGCCGGAGGTGATCCGGGCGCGGGTGTCGGAGTCGCCGAGCTGGGTGAAGCCGTAGACGGTGCCGGTGCCGGTGCCGCAGAGCCTGGCCTGCCAGCTGGTCATTGCCTCGGCGACGAGCTCGCTGCCGGTGGTGTCCTGCTCCTTGGCGCCGATCTTGCAGGAGGCGCCGACCGCGTTGAAGTCGAGGCGGATGGCGACGCGGTTCTTCCAGTTGGTCGAGGCCACCGGGGAGCCCGCGTTGACCTGGGTCTGGTCCTCGTAGGGCGCGCCGTCGAGGTCGAGGTGGCCCTGCGGGACGATCACCAGCCAGCAGGAGCGTCCCGTGACGGTGCCGTCGGCATGGGTGAGCGGGGCGCCGCAGCCGAGTTGCGGCGCCTCGTTCACGGTCTGGGTCTCGAAGATTTCCGAGCCAGTGCCGTCCGCCCCGGTCCGGGCGAAGTCGATCTCGTTGGTGGTGGAGTGGTTGAAGAGCTTGTTGTTCTGCGTGCCGCTGGTGATGACGGTGCCGTCGACCGCCTTGAACGGCACCTCGCCCAGGCCGTACGGCATGGTGGAGCCGTAGGTGTCGTCCTGCCCGTAGTTGCCGGGCTTGGCGCGGTAGATGACGGCGCGCGTGTCGTCGTAGCCGTTGCCGGGCCAGTTGGAGCGGTCGGTGGTGGGGGAGGCGCCGTACTCGCACTGGGTGCGCGGGGGGCCGGGGTTGTCCGGGTCGGTGTCGTCGGCGTCGCCCCAGCACTGCATGATCTGGACGAAGTCGGTTTTGAAGTCGGTGCCCGCGAATGTGGTGGGCGTGCCTCCGGTCCACGAGACGGTGACGGCGCGGTCGGTCAGCCCCTTGGTCTGGCTGACGGTGAACCTCATGTCGGCGAATTCGCCGCGCCCGGAGACGGTCACGGCGGAGCCGGTAGCCGCCGCGGCGTTGGATGGACCGGCCGAGGCGGCGGGCGCCACGGCCAGGGCGAGCAGCGCGCCCGCGAGGGAGCCCGCGGCCGCGCCCACGAGGGCGCGCAACATCTGACGTGTCCTCACTTCTGCTCCCCTGCGATGGTCCTGCCGTTGCGGCCGGAGAGCAGGTGCGCGCTCACGGCGGGGACGAGGACGACGACGAGCAGGGTGAGGGCGGCCAGGATCATCAGGGTCTGCCTGCCGCTCCAGCCGTCGTTGGCCATCACGGCGACGGGCGAGGCCAGCACTGTGGCGCCGCCGCCGCTGCTGCCCGTGGCGGCGGAGGTGACGACCTGACCGGTGTCGGGGTCGACGGTGGTGGCCGCTCCCCCGGTGGTGCCCGTTCCGCCGCTGGAACCTCCCGTTCCCCCGCTGGCTCCTCCGGTGTTGGCGTCCGCCGTACCGCCACCGGACGTGCCGGTCGCGCCGGTGGAACCGCCGCCCTGGGACGCCGACTTGGCACCGCCGGATCCGGTGGCGCACTGCCGGGTCGCGCCCTTCTTGTCGCAGGCCGCGGGCATGGGCGCGGTGGTGGCCAGCTTGTTGGTGCCGTCCGGGCTGAAGGTCGGGTTGTGGCAGCCCTTGATGTTGACGTTCTTGGGGACCACGCCGGGAATCTTGCGGATCTGGTCGAACCCGGCCTGCACCAGGTTGATCGGCAGTGGGGAGTAGCCCAGCTGCGGCGCCTGCTGCTGGCCCTGGCACATGAAGTAGTACGAGTACGCGCCGAGCGTCGTGCCCTTGGCCTTGGTGAAGGTCCCCTGCACCTTGAGCGGCAGGATCATGTAGGCGTAGCTGGACAGCACGTAGGAGCGCGGATCGCTGTCGGTGTAGACGGCGTCCAGGTTCTGGGTGAGGTAGTCCGCGGAGCTCTTGTTCGTGTTGATCTTCGCCTTGAGCAGGGACACCGCGACGTTCGGCGCGGTGGGCTCGGTGTAGTACCCGGCCCTGTTCAGCAGCTTGGCGACCGGGTAGTGGGCGTTGAGGGCGTAGGAGTAGTTGACGTACCCGATGGAGCCCTCGCCGTAGCCCTGGGAGACATAGCCGGCCACGCCGAGGTCGCCGGACTGGGCGATCATGCCGGTGACGGTCGGGTAGTACGAGGTCTCCCCGCAGGCGTTGCTGCGGCCGACCTTGGCGCAGTACGCCTTCCACAGCCCGCTCTGCCGCTTCGACAGCCAGAGCGTGAACTGCGCCGAGGAACCTGAGCCGTCCGAGCGGACGACGGGTACGACGGTGCGGTGCGGCAGCTTCAGGCCCGGGTTATCGGCCTTGATCGCGGGGTCGTCCCAGTACCGCACGGTCGCGGTGAAGATCTTCGCCAGGGTGTCCTGGCCGAGGCGCAGGTTGGTCACCTGCTTTCCGTTGATGGTCAGGTGGTACATAAACGCGGTGCCGCCCGCGACGATGGGCATGTACGCGTACGAGCCCGCCACCGGCCGCTCCGGGGCGGAGCCGTCCGTCGGATGGGTCTGGAAGGGGATGTCCGAGACCGCGAAGTCCGTCGTGCCGGCCAGGAACTGCTGGCGGCCGTAGGAGGAGCCCTGCGGGTTGTACGAGACCTGCATCCCGTACTGCTTGACGTCGCGGCGCCACTGGTCGACGGCGTTGAAGGCCCAGCTGGAGCCCGCTCCGCTGATGGGTGTGTAGCTCGTGGCGGCCGCGGGGGCGGCGGCGAGCAGCAGTGCCGCAGCCGGCACCAGGGCTGCGGCGGCGCACCGCAGCGCGGAACGTATTCGACGGAGCATCAGTCCACCTCTGCGGAAACGGGATCGGGATCGGGGTCGGGGACATCGGTGCCGGCGGCAGCTGTGAGGCGCTCCAGGTCGCGCCGCGAGCGGCGGTCCGCGCGGCGGGTCTGGCGGGGGCTGAGCTGCCCGGGGCCGCGGCCGCCGATCGTGCGGGCGAGGGTGAAGAGGAGGAGGACCAGTGCCAGGAGCACCAGGGCGGTGCCGAAGGCCCGGGTGATCATTGCGGGCTGGGGCGACCTGACGAAGGTGAACACTGCGAGCGGCAGGGACATCATCGGGCCGTGGGTGGGGTCGACGTTGAGCGCGGCTGTCGCCCCGGCCGTGAGCAGCACCGGGGAGGTCTCGCCGATGCCGCGCGCGGTGCCCAGGATGACGGCGGTGGCCAGGCCCGAGCGGGCGGAGGGCAGTACCACGTGCCACACGGTCCGCCAGCGCGGCGCGCCCAGCGCCTCCGCGGCCTCGGTCAGGGTGCCCGGCACCAGGCGCAGCACCACGTCGGCAGCGCGGATGACAATGGGGAGCATCATCACGCTCAGCGCCAGCCCCGCCGCCAGGCCCGACTTCTCGAAGCCCAGCATCAGGATCCAGCTCGCGTAGACGAACAGACCGGCCACGATCGAGGGCAGCGCGGTCATCGCCTCGACGATGGTCCGCACGAACCGGGAGAACCTGCCGGGCACCTGGCCGAGGTAGACGGCGCAGGCGATGCCCAGCGGAATGGTCACCGCGAGCGCGATGGCGATCTGGATCAGGGTGCCGAGGACTGCGTGTTTGACCCCGCCGACGGTGACCGGGTCCAGCGGGCCGGCCGCCTGCATGTCCTGCGCGTAGAAGCTGCCGTGCGGCAGGGCGTGCCATCCCCGCAGCACGGTGAAGCCGACAACCAGCACCAGCGCGCTGAACAGCAGGACGGCGGCGGACGTCACGACGACGGTCAGCAGCCGGTCGCGTACGACGGGCCAAACCCGCACCCCGTCGTCCGACGCGTCCATCCACACCAGCACCGAGTGGACCAGCAGGAAGATCAGGTAGGCGACGACGGCGAAGCCGAGCGCCCCCGAGAGCGGCGCCAGCCGGCCGAACAGCAGGAAGGCCAGGCTGAGGCCCGTCGCGGCCGAGCCACCCAGGGCGAGGGCGTCCTCCCGGCGGGCTCCGCCCACGCGACGGTGCTGCTCCGGTTCGGTCGAGGGCTCGGGGCGCGGTACGAGGGTGGTGGTGCCGGTCGCCGGAGTCGCGGGCTGGTCGAGAGTGGTCGTCATGGGCTCATGCCTCGCTCTGCGCGCCGGACCGGGAGCGGGCCACGATCGACGATGCGGTGAAGTTGACCACCAGGGTCAGCAGGAACAGGGCCAGCCCGGCCGCCATCAGGGCGGACACGCCGAACTCGGAGGAGTCGCCGTAGTGCAGGGCGATCAGGGAGGAGACCGAGTTCGCACCGGTCTGCAGGACGTGCGGCTGGATTTCGAAGACGGGGGAGATGACCAGGTACACCGCGATGGTCTCGCCCAGGGCGCGGCCCAGTCCGAGCATGGTGCCACCGATGATGCCGCCGGCCCCGTACGGCAGGACCACGGTCCGGATCATCCCGGCCCGGGTCGAGCCGAGCGCGTACGCGCCCTCCCGCTCGCCCGCCGGCGCGCGGCTGAACACCTCGCACATGACGGAGCACTGGATCGGTGCCACCATGAGCGCGACCACGATGCCCGCGACGAACGTCGAGGCGGTGTACACGCTGGCGGACGCGAGCGGGTCGTCCTGTCGCACCCCGTCCACGTGCAGGAACGGGATCCAGCCGAACCAGGTGGAGAGCCAGCGCGACAGGCCGATCACCTTGCTCTGCAGGAAGAACAGGCCCCACAGGCCGTAGACCACGGACGGCACCGCGGCCATCAGGTCGACGAGCGCGATCAGGGTGCGGCGTAGCCGATCGGGCGCGATCTCGGAGATGTACAGCGCGGTCCCGAGTGCCAGCGGCACCGACACCACGACGGCGACGACGGCGATCAGCACGGTGCCGGTGAGGACGGCGGCGATGCCGAAGTTGTGGGCGTCAGGCTCCCACCGCTCGGTCATCAGGAAGGAGAACCCGGAGGTGCGCAGCGCCTGGAGAGCACGCAGCAGCAGAAACAGGCCGACGGCCGCCATGACGGCGAGCACGGCCAGCCCGGAGGTGCGCAGCATGCCCCTGAAGAGGCGGTCACCGGTGCCCGGTGCGGTGGACAGCCGCCGTGGTCTGTCCTCGCCCGGTGCGGTGAACGGGAGGCCCAAGGTCTCTTCACTCCTCGCTTTTCACGGTGATACGGCTCTGCTCACGGCCATTGCGGCGATACGGCGTCCACGGGTCCGGAGCCGGCATGGCGTCGGCTCCGGACCTGAGCGGTCCCTGTGCGGGACTGATGGTGTGTCAGTAGCTGGTGACGGTGATGCTCTTGGACTTGGCGTTCACGTAGGCGCTGCCGGAGTAGCGGACGCTGAGGGTGTGCTTGCCCTTGGAGAGCTTGGCGATGGTGATGGTGACCTTGCCGCCCGTGAGGGTGCCGCTGCCGACGAGCGTGGTGCCGTTGTAAATCTTGACCTTGCCGGTCGGGGTGACGCCGGTGGCGCTCACCTTGACGGTGATCACAGCGTGCTTGGTGTGGCTGATCCGGGCCGGGGCGGTAACGGTCAGGGCCGGGGCGGCCTTGACGACGGTGAAGGAGACGTTGTGGGAGGAGGTGGCGTGGGTGGCGTCACCGCCGTAGCGGATACTCAGGGTCTTGGCGCCGACCGCGCCGAGCTTGCCGGTGGCGACCTTGACGGTGGCCTTCCCGGAGGAGTTCAAGGTGGCGGACCCCACCTTGGTGCTGCCGTAGTAGGCGCTGGCGGTGCCGGTCGGGACGGCGGTGTCGGTGTGGCCGACGGTCACCGCGATCGACTCGGTGGTGCCATAGGCGGGCTTCGCCGTCGCGGCCGTGGCGGTCACGGTCGTCGCCGTGCGGACGGTCACGGTCTTTGTGGTGGCGTCGCTGTTGCCGTTGATATCGGCGGCGTAGACGGTGACGGTGTACGTGCCGGCCGCCAGGCCGGTGAGGTGCGCGCTGGTATTGGCGGCGGGCACGTCCTTGTAGGCGTAGCCGCCCACGGCCGCGCCGTTGCCGTCCAGGACGGTGACGCGGTAGTCGCTCACCCCGGCACCCGCGGCCGGGGCCCAGGACAGCTTCAGCGTGCCGCCGCCCGGCGTCGCGGTCACAGACGGGGCCGCCGGAACCGCCGTGGAGAGGTTGGGGTCCTCCAGGCCGCCGCGCTTGACGTGCTTGTTGGTCGGGTCGGCGACGCCGTTGTAACTGACGTTCAGGAAGCCGAACTTCTCGATCACGGACTTTGCCGTGCCGGAGGCCAGCGCCGCCTTGTGGTCGCCGTCCGTCACGAAGACGTCGTACAGGGCCTGGTTGAAGAAGACACTGGTCGGGTCGATGGCCCGGGTGGCGACCACGTTGGAGACGTCACGGCCGAAGGTGGTGTCGGCGAAGAAGTCGGGGTTGGAGGAGAGGCTGCCGTCGGCATTCTCGATCACCGGCGGGGTGTAGGTCCCGCTGTTCTCCTCGTCCAGCGCGCCGACGAACGCACCGCCTGTCACCGCGGTCGCGCTGCGGTCCTGGGCGGTGCCGTTGTGCTGGGCGACGAAGCTGGCGACGGAGAGCGGGACGAGGTCGCCGTCGTTCTTGATCACGTCGTTGAGGCGGTTCTGCTGCACCGCCTTGCCGTTGTAGTCCAGTGTGTCGACGTTGCTGCCCAGCTGAGCGTCGGTGACCCCGATGGCCTTCTGGAAGAAGGTGCGGGTACCGGCCCCCGAGTTGGGGATGAACGGGTGGATCTTCACCCCGTCGATCTCGGTCAGCGCCCCGGTGTAGATGTCGTGCAGCTGCTGCTTCGTCAGGTGGGCGAGCGCGGTGCCCTTGGCCGCGTAGCCCACCGCGTCGCGGGCGTACGGGATAGCGGTCAGCGCGGTGCCCGCGACCGCGGGCGCGCTGGTGTTGCGGGCGAAGTCGATCTGGTCCTTGATGTTGACCGTGCCATCGTTCGCGCTGGCGGAGACAGCGTAGTTGCCACCCGCGACCGAGTCGCTCAGGGCGACACGGGCGGCGTTGGCGCCGTTGGGGCGCAGGAACTTCGGGCCTTCCGCCCGGGTCTGGATCTGCGAGGTCGTGGAGCCGGTGCCCGGCTCAGTCGCGTCGTAGGACGCGAGCGTGTAGCCGTCCGCGGTGACGGCGCTCGAGGCGTAGCTGGTGCCGTTTACGGTCTCACCGGCCAGCGCGTCCAGGACGTCCTGTGTGACGTCCGAGCCGACGCCGACCAGTTGGTGGGCGGTAACGCCGACGCCGGGATCGGCGTACGCGTTACCTGAGGTCAGGGTGATACCAGAGGCGAGGGTGGCGACGACGACGGCGGTCGCCAGGACGGAGGCGCGTCTCATGCGCATGGTTGGACTCCTCGGAAGGCGGCCCACGCGTGGGTTGCGTCCGGGCAGAAGAAGGCGCGCGGACGCGTGTGGCGTGAGCAGGGGGAAGCGGATGACCGCAAGGTTCGACGACCGGAAGCGCGAAGGCCTGTGGCCGAGCGCCCGGAGGAAGCATGTGCCTAGGCGTGCCCGCGCACGTGGGGGTCACGGCCGGGAGGAGTGAGCGCGCGTGTGAGTGTTCGTCAGACTCAGCAGCAGGCCACGGCGAGAGCGGGGCAACAGCTCGCGCTGCGCACCCGCATCAGGTCGACGGCGCGACGCCGCGTCAGCGCCGGGGTGGATGTCCGGATCACGGCGGGAACAGTAGCAGCGACCTTCACAGGAACCATACAAGTGGAACAGTATCTCGTATGCTGATACGCAGGTGGGTGGATTTGATCGCTTTGCCATGATTATTCCATAGCATTTTTGAGACAAGCTCTTCACCGACGGGCCGAGCGCATCCGGCACGGCCTGGCCTGGTCCGGCTACCGCCGCCTCCACCAGAGCATCGCCCGCTCCCACCACCGCCGCACCCGCGCACGATGAAGCATGAACCATCCCGTATCCTATGCATCACCAGAAATGCGCAAAAACCATGATCTACAGCTGAAGCGTCAGACTCACTTGACCTTCGTTTGAGGTTCAGTTGTTGGCTGAGGTGAGCCGGCCTTCGAAGGCGATCTGGAAGGCGTGCAGGGGTGCCTTCCAGTGCATGCCCCACCTCTTGCGGCCCTTGCCGGTCGGGTCGAAGCTCATCAACGCCATGTAGACGCATTTGCCTGCACCATCACCAAACCGGAAGAGCGCGCCGAAGCCCTGGCTGCAGCCGCGTGGGCGCCGCTGATCAAAGCCGTCGGCCATGTCGCGGCCCCATGCCCTTTCCGAGGGTGCGCAGCGAGTCCTTGGAGAGCGCGGGTAATAGATGCGTTGACGGCCGACTGCGGAAGCCGACAGATCATCTGTCGATCAGCGTCGGCATACTGGCTTGACACGCTGACTTGCCAAGGATGACGAAGGCGAACAGTTTGGTGTCGTGGAGTTCGTGAGGGCGCTTTACCCGAAGGCGAGGACGGCGTCGGTCAGGGCGCGTTTGCGGGCGAGGAGTTTGTTGATGTGGTCCTCGACGGTGCCCTCGGTGATCCGGGGGGCGGACCTGGACGGTGCGGTGCTGTCCGATGCGGTGGGCGCGGTCGGTGGCCTGGTCCTCGACCTACGGCGGGGTTCCAGGGCCGGTCGTAGTGGATGACGTGCTCGGCTCGGGTGAGGGTCAGTCCGGTGCCAGCCGCCTTGACGGACAGGATGAACACCCGGGCGGCGGCGGGGGCGTGTGGAAGGCGTCGACGAGTTCCTGGCGATGGGCCGACGGGGTGGCGCCGTGGAGGAAGCGGACGGAGCGGCCGCGGGCGCGCAGGTGGTGTTCGAGGATGCGGCCCATCTGGACCTAAGAGCTATCGCGTAATGCGGACCGGGACGTGCTTCCCGCGAGGGATACTTGGTTTACCGGATGTCGAGCTTGAGGTTGTGGAGTGCGGGGACGCCGGTGAGGGTGTGGTTGATGGCCTCGCCGCGGCGTCTGCTTTGGCGGAGGATCTGGTGGTCTTTGAGCCGGGCGATGGTGTGTTCTGCGGCGGCACGGCGCCTTCGGAATCGGCGGTAGTTGCGGTCTTTGATGATGCGGTCGTCGGGTCCGCGGCGAGGTGTCCGGACACGGTCGTATCCGCGGTGGCCGCCGTCACCGGACAGGCGGCGATGGTCGCTCGGCAGCGTCTTGTGGAGGGTTTCGCGGAAGACGGCTACATCGTTGCGGTTGCCCGGCGACGCCTTCCGGACGGCGACGATGCGGCGGTCCCGTGCCCGGCAGACGATCTGCACATTCACACTTGGCCGGTAATTTTTGCTCTGCGCAGTGTGCTGCTGGTCGTAGACGGGGATGAGGGTGCCGTCGACGATCCATAGTTCTCGCCGGTCGGTGGGCGGTGGTCGAAGGAGTTCGGCGAGCGGTCCTGCGGGCCGGATCATGGCTCGGTGGGCGGCCGCGTGGGATATGACGAACGGGGATCCGAGTTGTTGCATGGTGAGGTTGGTCCGGTAGGCGAGGACGACGAGCAGGACGCGGTCGGTGTACGGCAGTGCCCAAGGCCGGCCCCGGCCGAAGTCCGGTGCGAGTTCCCGCACCGACACCTTCGTGGACTCCCACAGCCGCCCGACGTGGTGCTGCATGTGCGGCCCGGTCAGACCAGTCCAGGTACGAAGGTCGACTGCGGAACAACGGGCAAGACGCGCATGAAGGCCATCGTAGAGACCGAAGTGCTGTTGTTTCGCGGGGCGTTGTCAGTGGGGTCTTGTAGCTTTGGTGTTGGTTGCCGCACCGCCCGCGCTGCGGACAGCTTGCGGTTGTTGCTACGTCAAAACGGGGGGCTGGCCATCTGAAGTTCCCCCGCTGAACTGGACAGCCTGATACTGGGACGGTTGAGTCCCGGAGGAAGCAGTCCAGATAGTGAGTGGCAAGAGCAACATGAGCA
>NZ_JBWKFL010000060.1:0-6311 GCF_056434305.1 Streptomyces sp. NPDC044061
AACCCTCGCCGCTGGGCCAGGCTGAAGAAGAGGTCGTCGAACCGGGCCGCGTAGTCCTCCAACGGCCCCGGCGCGGGCGGACACGGACGGCGAGCAGTCATCTCCAGCCTCCGGCAAGGCAGTTGACTCCTACCACCGGCCTACGACCAACCCGACCTGCCGTCAACCCACACCACCACCGAATTTAACGAACTACCGGTAACCGGCGTGTACTCACCGCTCTTCAACAGCAGCACCAGGTGGGCGGCAGGATCCTCCGCGGTGGGATCGACCAGCAGGCAGGCTCCGTCCGCGTCGACCGGGTATTGGGACCTTTTGGCATTGCTGTTGCAGTAAGAGCAGGCCAGCAGATGGTTCATCCACACGAACGCCCGCAGTGGCGCTTTCTCCAGCGGCTGAAAGTGGTCGATGTCCGTGGCACGGCTGTCGTCGCAGTACATGCACCGGACAGCACCGCGGGCCATCGATTCCAACGCCGCCCGCACGTGTCTCTGGGGAGCCTCCGCCTTCTTCCACTGCTCGCGTGCCGCCTTCGAGGTTCCGCCGGCGTCCTGAACCCGTCCTGTCCACCGTGTCAGCAGGGTCTGCGCATGGTCGGAGACAGGTATGCGCTGAAGCGGGATCACCGTTCCTGCTCCAGCCGGGCCGACACCTCAGCCACCCTGCTCTCCAGGGAACTTGTCAGCAAATCGCCCAACTTCTGATACTCGGCGACTTCCTCGTCGGTGGCCGTTTCGGCGTACACCTTCGTCTCCAGCGCCACCAAACGCCGGCGCTGCTGCTCGGCACGGCTGGAGTAGGGCGTCTCCAGGCCGAAGAGTTCCGAGAGCACCGCATCGTCCCCGCTGCCGTAGACGACTCTGCGGTAGAGGTCCTCATCCACCACTTCCGGGGGCTGCTGCTGGTCAACCCCGGTAAGCCGGATCAGCCCACCCTCGTCGGCGGCCTGGCAGATGTAGGGACTGTGGCTGGTGACGATGAACTGGATGTTGGGGAAGTGCTCTTGCAGCCAGTCGCCTATCTTGCGCTGCCAGGTTACGTGCAGATGCGCGTCCACTTCGTCGATCAGCACCACGCCAGGGTTGACGACCGCCGTACCTCCGCGGTCGGTCGGACAGGTCCGCAAAGACCCGTAGGCCCCATGGAGCTGACGAGCGATGTCCAGCACTAGTGCCGCCACCGTGCGGTAGCCGTCGCTCATCTCCTTCAGCGGGAATCCCGGCCCTTCGTGTCCGTCCTCGACCACCCACAGGCCGTCCGCCGTCACCCTCTTGATCTGGTACCGGTCGGGCAGCAGCCCGTCCCGCAACAAATTCAGGACCTGATTGAGCAGCCCGCGGGCAGCACCACGCTCTGGATCCTCCTCATACGACCGCAGCCGCAGATCGATCAACCACGCCACGCCCTCGGCCAGCGAGGCATCCTCATGGAAGAGCGTGGCCAGACGGCCGCTGGGTCCCTGGTTCACCATGAGGCGCTGCGCCTCGCTCGACCCACCGGTCAGCCGCCTAAACGGTCCGTAGCCGGCATAGAACCAGCCGATCGGGTTCTCGGCCCACGGCCCGCGGGGACCACTCTTGCCCTTGCCCTTGCCGGTCAGCACGTCCATCACAGGCCGCTGGGCGTGCTCGGACTCAGACGGTTGGCGCGCCCATTGGAGCCCCAGCGAGATTTCCCCCTGCGGCTTGTTGCCCGACCCCACGAAACCGTCGAGATGGGGGTCGCTGGTGACGTGGACTTCCACTTCGCCCTTCTTGGCGCCAGTGGTGACCCAGCCGGTGAAGTCCGATACCAGTGCCCGCGCGACAGATGGCCCGCCCAGCGCCAGCGCGATGGCCTGCAGCACAGTCGACTTACCTGAGCTGTTGCGTCCCGCAAGAACCGTCCAACCGCTGCCTCCGGATAGAGGCAGGTCTACAGCACGCTTGCCGCTGAAGCCTTTGACGTTCCTGAGCTGGACCCTCGTGACGTACACCCGCGCTCCGTCTTCCTCTCCGATCGCCTCACCCGCGGCACGAGCAATAGCCGCGTGGGGCACTGACGAACTAGATTCTCATGCTTCTCGCCGCGGGCGACGCCCTCGGCCAGACCGCGCCGCCAGCCACGCTGTGGCGCCGGACCGCCGCCAACCCGGCGGCCCGGGTCCGGGCTGACGCCCGTCCGGCCCTCGGCCGGACGGGGCTTTCGTTGACCGCGAGGTGTTCTCCGGCCCGCGTATCGGGAGTACACGCGCTCCGGCGTCGCGGCCGCTCAGGGCAACGTTTTCCATGGCGAGGAGGTTGATCGCGGTGGCATAGACCCGGAGTCGCTCCTCCAGGTCGGCGCAGTGCTGCCCATGCATTGAGGTAGCCCCCGTGCGCCCCGGCAACGCCTCGTCCCGCTCAAGGAACAGCTTGGCGCGCACCGTTCCCTTCTTGCCGTAGCGGCTGTCCTGGAGAAGACGAGTGTGGCTTGAAGGCAGCTACTTCAGGCGGTGTTGGCGGTGATCCAGTCCATGCAGCCCTTGGAACCCATGGCAATGGGCACGGCCGCGATCTCCGGGTTCTGCCAGGGGTGTTTCTCTAGCAGGTGTGCCTCTAGTTCCGGGTAGCGGGCCTTGGTCGTTTTCAAGAGCAGCTGCCACTCCTCCCCAGTTCCGAACTCGCCGTCGTGCCAGAAGGCAGAGATCACAGGACCGATGATTTGCGCACCAGCCGCCAGGCGTGCTCCGACTGCTGATCGCGCCAGCTCAATCGCTTCCTGCCGTGTGGGAGTTGCGGTCGACACCTGCAAGAGGTCGGTCATGTTGGGAGCTTACTCAGCAGGGCAGCTGAGCGTGCTCGGAGTTGAAGGTCGTCACTGCCGACCATGTCTGCGCCGTCGTTTCGGCCTTGCCGCAGGTGAACGGGTGGTGGTGGTCCGTCCATGGTCCAGGCCGTCTCACTGTGCACGGCCTGGCTTCCGGCGTCATCCCGCAGGGCGCGGGGAGCAGCATTCCAGGTACCGCCACGACAGTGCGGCGGTCGGGGCCATCCCCGCGCCTGCGGGGATGGCCCCGGGAGCACGAAGTGCCCGTAGTCACGGCCACCCTGCTCCCCACGCTAGCGGGGATGGTCCCTACGCCGTACAGAGCACCGCGAGAGACGTCCTCTGCTCCCCGCGCCCTGCGCGGCACCGTCTCGTGACCACTGCTGGCGGAGCGGACGAAAAGGACCGGCAGGGCTGCTGTGGAGGAGCTGCCGTTAATCCAGTGGCGTCGCCGTGGGCGAGCTTCATAGCTTGTGCGCTCGTGACTGATGTTCCGAGGATGCGCCCGAATCCACGCGACGTCGGCCGGGTGTTCAACGAGGTGCCGGAGCTCTACGACCGGGTCCGCCCGGGATACCCCGACGAGCTGTTCGCGGACCTTGTCGCCGTCACCGGTATGGACGAGGGGTCGTCGCTGCTGGAGGTGGGCTGCGGTACCGGTCAGGCAACGCGCTCGCTCGCAGCGCTCGGGAGCTCAGTGACCGCCATCGAGCCGGGCCTGGAGATGGCCGCACTCGCTCGCCACCGGATCGCCTCCTTCCGTAACGTCGAAGTCGAGACGTCGACGTTCGAGGAGTGGGACGACCGCGGCCGGCGCTTCGATGCTCTCGTGGCTGCGTCGTCGTGGCACTGGGTCGATCCGTCGATCGGCTGGCGGCGGGCGCATGACGTGCTCCGTCCTGGAGGTTGGATGGCGTTGCTCGGTCACGTGGTTGTCCGCCGGCCGGGAGAGCCGGAGGTGTACGCAGAGACCGCCGATCTCCACGAGCGGTTCTGCCCGGGGAACCCCGGCTGGGGTCATCCGCCGCTGGAAGACGAGGTGCGCGCCACCGACGAGGGTTGGGGCCTGGTCGATGGTCCCGGAGGATTGTTCGGCCCGACGATCGTGCGCTGGTACCCGACCGTTCAGTGGTTCGACGGGGACGGCTTTGCCGATCTCCTTCGCTCGACGTCGCTGTACCGGCGGCTCGACCGCGACGTCCGTGAGCCCCTGGCTGACGCCATCGCCGAACGCATCCGCACACGGATGGGCGACCGGGCATCACGCCGTTATCTGAGCTTCCTGCGTGTCGGACAGCGCGCCGAGTGAGCCCAGTGGTGAAGGACCTGCCGATTTCAGAGGCAACGGCCCACCGCACCTTCATGTCTGCCTGCCGAAGACGCCGTGGGTTTGCGGTGAAAGCACCTCCGTCACGCTGAACGCACCGCCGACGTAGCGGTAAGACCTCCGTATGCCCTGGCCGGGCGCGCCGGCGCGGAGGACGATGGAGTCGGCGAGCGCGGCCAGGACCGGGGCGAGGTCGCCGAACCGGTACGGCCGTCGTTGACGGCCGTGCGGGCCCGCAGGTGACGGACGGGCTGCGGGAGGCGATGGACGACGTCCGGCGCTCCGTGGCCGTGCTCGCTGCCCGGGGCCGGGACGCGCATGCTGCTTGCGTCTGGGGTGCCGCTCGCCCCCTCCAGCTGGGCGTTGCACCACAAGAAAGGAGTCGGTGTCTCCCAGCCTGAGTCGCACCGGCTCTTGGACGTCGCCCGCGCCCTGGCTGCTCACGAACCGATCGGTTCTTGGACGCGGGCGAGAACGCTGCCCACGGCCGCCGGAACAGTCCCGCAACAGACCCGTTATCTACCCCTGCACGCAGCGTTGTTGGCACGGCTAGTCACAATCTGTGCATGCCTCATATACATATACCTAGTCGTCTTTGGGTCGCTGGGTTCACTGCGGTCCTGGGCGCCGGTGTCGGTTCCACCGCCGTCGTGATGCTGGAGAGCCTCAGCGACGTCCCCATGAGCGTGTGGCGGTGGCTGGCGACGGTCACCGTCACCGCTGGTGTCTTCCTCGCGGCAGGGGAAATGCTGTATCGCAAGCGGCTGGACGTGGAGCACTACGTGGAGAACACCGCCCAGGCGAGTGCCCTTGTGATCCGCGGGAGCCGCGAGGTCGACGCCTACGCCGCCAGCGTCTGGCCGTGTGTTCCGGGCAGCGTCGCGGAAGAAGAATGCGCGGCCCGTAGAGAGGTGACGCTCACCTGTTTCACGAGCGCACGGATGCCCGAGGACGCTCGCCGGTGGGGAAAGTCGGCGGTGGCCGCCATCGATGCGGCCGACTGGAAGGCATACGCCGATGCCATGGGCTGCTACCAAGTTGCGATGATCGGCCACCTGCAGCGCCCCAGCGTGCTCCGCATCCTGCGGGCCGTACTGCGGCCTGTCCGCCGCCCACGCCGCCGCTCCACACGCCTGCGCAACAGTCACGCCGGGTAAGCCTTCCCGCGCGCTGTCCGCATCACGGTGAAGTGGCGCCCGCCCGGCACCCGCCGGGGCGGGCGCCCAGCAACGCCGTCGTGACGGCAGGGGATGGGGCTGACCCATGAGGCGGTGAAGGCCCCCGGCCACTGGGTGGCCGGGGCATCTCAATGCCGTCCGGGTCCCGCCGTCGGACGGCCGCAGGGGGTGGGTGTCAGTACAACTCTGATCGTTCAAGCCCGGCCGCTGCCGTGGCCCCAGCACCCCTGCTCTTGAGGGCGCGTGCGCAGTCACGCGCGGGACGCCCTTCCAGGCTCGATCAAGCCTGGCGTTTGGCCCCCGCGGGGCCCGCCGCCTAGCTAGGACCGGCGGGCCCGGCGCCTTTGGAGGGCGCCGACGCGGGGTAAACGGAACGTACGCCTCCGCCCGGTTTGATCGGAAGCCTCACGGTTGTGTGTCGTGGCTCACACCTTCAGGACGCCGTCGACCACACATCCGGGCCGCCGCCCCGCCCAGCGTCGTCCGCTTCCGCCGTGCAACAGCCTTCCGTATGCCCTGGTCGGGCCCGCCGCCGCGCAGGACGATGGAGTTGTGGGCGAGCACAACGAGGACCAGGAGCACGTCGCCGAACCGGCGCAGCCGGTGCTCAGCGTTGCGCAGGCCGGTGAGATGACGGCCGGGCTGCGTGAGGCGATGGACGACGTCCGCACCGCCCCGCCACCACCGCCCGCCGATCCGCCGGCGGACCCGACCGTCGCCGAACTGCGCGCCGCCATCGCCGACCTCGCCGCCCATACGCACGCGATCGGGGAGCTGATGCGCGAAGTCGAGCCGGCCTGCCTGTCCGACACCGACGCGGCCGACGTCCTGCTGCTGTGCGAGCAGATCAGCGAGACCCTCGAGCGCGGCCTGGCCGCCCGCCGCTACGCGATGTCCGGCGACCGCCGCAAGCCTGCTTGCCCGGCTGGTAGACCTGCCGTAGCACCACCGGGCCGGGGGAGGGGGGGGGGGGGGGGGGGGGGGGGGGGGGGGGGGGGGGGGGGGGGGGGGGGGGCGCG
>NZ_JBWKFL010000060.1:6318-39268 GCF_056434305.1 Streptomyces sp. NPDC044061
CTCCCCCTCCCCCCCCCCCCCCCCCCCCCCCCCCCCCCCCCCCCCCCCCCCCCCCCCCCCCCCGGGTCCGGCAGCCTCACCGGCTCAGGCGGATGCGCGGTCCAAGATCGTCCAGCGGATGTCTTCCAGCTCCCACCAGCTGCGCAGGAGGAACGGGGCGGTTTCCATCCGTTCGCAGATGATGAGGCTTCGGGCTGGCCGACCAGCGCGTACCGGCCGTGACTGGCGGGTGTGCTGCCCGGTCCGTACCCGGTCAGCATCTCTTCCAGGCGTTCGCGGTGCTGTTCGGTGAAGGCTTCCAGGCGCTGTGCGTACCCGTCCTGTTCGTCCTCAAGTACGGCGCTGAGGGCCACGGCCAGGACCTCGTCGGACGCGTCGGGCGGGAATCGGGTGCCGGGGTCTCTCAGGGCCTACGGGCACCGCAGCACCGCCGCCCGGGCCTCCTCCGCAGCGAACGCCGCGGCCGGGTCCGGGACGGAGGCAGGGGCCGGCACCTGGACGCGGGGCGCCGGGGGCACCTGCCGCTGAAGGCGGGCGCACAGCCCGGCGCGCGAGGCGGCACGCCCACGCTGGGCAGCGTCGTTGCCCACTTCCGCCGCGCAACGGTGCTTCCGTACCCCCTGGCCGGGCCCGCCGGCGCGCAGGACGATGGAGCGGTGGGCGAGCACAGCGAGGACCGGGAGCACGTCGCCGAACCGGCGCAGCCGATGCTCAGCGTTGCGCAGGCCCGGGGGGTGACGGCGGGGCTGCGTGAGGCGATGGACGACGTCCGGCGCTCCGTGACGGTGCTTGCCACCCGGGTCCGCGATGCCCACGCCGCCCGCGTCTGGCTGCCACTCGGCTACGCCTCATGGGAGTCGTACTGCCAGGCGGAGTTCGGCATCAGCCGCGCGCAGGCATGCCGGCCGGCTCCTGGACGTCACCCGGGTGATGTCCGCGATCCACGGCGCCGTCGCGGCCAGCACCGATCTGTCTCGCACGCGAGACACCGGCCCGGCCGCCGCCGCGCTCGACTACGGCCTGTCCCAGCGCGCCCTGATCGCCGTCTCCGGACGCACGGGTGACGTCGTGTCCGTACCGCCGCGCCCCGGCTGGCCGCCGATGCGTCGGCGGATGCTGCGCTCGCCGCGCTCCGCGCAACCGTCGACGACCTCGCCGCTCATACGCACGTGATCGGGGAGCTGATGCTTAAAGTCGCCCCCGCGTACCTGTCCGACACGGCCGCGGCCGATGTCCTGGCGCCGCTGTGCGAGGGGATCGGCGAACCCCTCGAGCACGGCCTCGCCGCCCGCCGCTACGCAATGTCGGGGGACCGCCGCGCCCTGCGCGGCACCGTCCTGTGACTGGCTATGTCTGCTTCTTGGGGGGCGTGGTCGATGAGTTCGGGAGGCGTTCACCCGCGGCGGGTGACGAGGTCGCTCCTTCTTACGCAGGGTGTGCGAGCGTGTACAGCCGGTGAATCTGGGCTGAGGGCTGGATGGTGAGGACCGGATGCGGGGGGCGTATCACGCGGAGCTGGCGTCGATCGGCGAGAGTCTGGTGGAGATGGCGAACCTGGTCGGTTCGGCCGTGGGCCAGGCCACCGGCGCTCTGCTGGATGCCGATCTTCAGGTCGCGGAGAGCGTGATCTCCGCCGAAGACCAGGTCGAGGAGTTCCAGCGGGATCTGGAGAACCGGGCGATCGCGGTGCTCGCGCGTCAGCAGCCGGTCGCCACGGATCTGTGGGTGGTGGTCACCTCGCTGAGCATGGGCGCGGACCTGGAACGGTGCGGGGTCCTGGCCCGGCATGTGGCCACGGTGGCCCAGCGGCGTTATCCCGAGCACGCTGTGCCGGGGGACCTGCGTCGCACGATCCTGGAGATGGGGCAGCTCGCGCGGCGCCTGATGGCGCAGGCCGCCGAAGTCCTCCTCACCCGCGACGTGGATGCCGCGTTGCAGATGGAGCAGGACGACGACCGGATGGACGAGCTGCACCGCATGATCTTCCAGCACCTGATGGACGACCGTTGGCATCACAGGGTGGAGACGGCCGTCGACGTCACGCTGCTCGGCCGCTACTACGAGCGTTTCGCCGACCATGCCGTCTCCATCGCCCGCCGTGTGGTCTTCCTGGTCACGGGCGAGCACGCGGATGAGGTGGCCACCGACCCACCGGTGACTGCATGATCTGCGGCCTTCGGCGACACCCGTAGTGACCCCGCGGATGCCGGGGTGCAGACCACCTGGATCGCGTACACGGTGCTGAAGGCCGTTTTGGACAAGATCGGCTCCGGTGACGTGACCGCCGACTCCGTGCGGCACACTCTCGAAGGTTGGCGTCATGTCTGGCGTTTACGCACTGCTCCAGCCCGATGGCCGGCTGGAGTTCCGTGATGGTGTCGCGGAGCGGATGCGTGAGGACGCAGATCCGCACCACGGGAGCCCGGCTGCGTTCACGATTCAGCAAGCCGCGTGGCGCGGCCCCGGCCTTCAGGGACAGGTGAGCGCAGTTGCTCATCTGGCAGCAACCCGCCGAACCCCACGGCCAACCGTCTCGTGGCAGCGCTTGGTGGCCCGGATGAGTACCTGTTCGGCAACCTGACCATCTGCGGTATTGAAATCGGACCCAGCGATACCGAACACATGGTGTGTGGGCTCAGCGAGGCGCAGCAGCGGCTCATTCACAGCGTCCATGCCGCGGTCCTCCGGGAGATCCACACCGTCCCGTAACAGCCAGGAACGACAAGGGTGTTTCGTCGACCGAGGCGGAGTGCAGCATGGCGCTGTGGCGGTCCGATAGTGCGATACCGCGCGTCGCCCATGCTGGTCCCCTGTCTGGGTAGGTGCAGTTGGATGGGGTGGGTGACGGGTGGTCGCACCAGCATCCGACCCCAGCGGATGCGCGCTGCTGGAGGGGATCCAGATCCTGCCCGGCTTCCGGATCCCCGAACAGCACAGGCAAGCTGGGGGTGACCTATCCGGGGCAGACGCCTGCTGATGATGACGATCCGCGCGCGGGTGCCGGCGTCAGCCGCCAGTCGGCATCACTACGGTCCGCAGGAACGGCGTGGCGCCCTCGCGTTCGTAGAAGCGGAGGGCGTCGTCGTTGCCGGCGAGCACGGAGATGTTCATGACCTGTACGCCATGCTGCGCCAGGTGGTCGCGGGCAGCCGACATGAGGGTCTGGCTGATGCCCGCGCCGCGTGCGTCCTCGTCGACCACGAGCGTTTCCAGGTCACCGACCCGCTCGCCCTACTGCCATGATCCCGGTGAGTCGGTGACCTGGACCATCGCGTAGCCCAGCAGGCGGTCCCCGTCGCGCGCGGTGAAGGCTCGTGTGAGGGGCGACTTCAGCCACTCCACGTACTTGTCGCGCCGTATTTGCCAGGTTTCCTGGGGCGTGCGCATGGGCGCCAGGGCCTCCAGATGGCTCCCGACCTGCTGGTGGTGGGTGTGCAGTTGGAGCCAGAGCGGCTTCAGGGAGAGCACGATGCGGTTCATCGGTGTGTCCCTTCGCTTCCGAGTTCTCCTTGTGGTTCCGGTTCCAGCGGGCGGCCGTCGCCCTCCCCGCCCCCTTCGACCGCTTTCGTCGCGCTGCCCATGTGCTCCACCGCCTCCGACAGGACCTTGAGCCGGGTCAAGGTGCGTTCGATGTTGCGGCGGTTGAGCGCCGCCCGGTCCACTACACCGGTGGCCAGCACGGAGACCGCGCGCAGCAGCGGCCCGCGGTGGTCGCGGGTGCTTTCGGTGACCCGGCAGCCGTGGTCGGTAGGCACGATGTCGTAGCGCCAGTCGGACACTGGCCTGCCGAGCAGGGTCACCCGGAAGGCGAAGCAGCGGTCGTGCGTGGCGTGGGTCACTGTGGCGGTCGTGCGCCAGACCATCGGGCCGTGGCGGTTCGTGCCCTGGAACCGCCCGCCGACGCGTGCGGTGAACCGTTGTGGTGTGACGTGGCACTCGGCGACGAAGCCACGCCACTGGGACAGGTCGGTGAGGAGCCGGTAGACGGTGTCCGGTCGGGCGTGGACGTGAACGCTTCCGATCGCGGTCGGCTCGTGCATCGCGATGGCCTCTCCTGGTCGGCGGGCGGCCGCCCCTGACGTGGGCCGCCTGGGGCGGATCGGTCCTCAGGCGTCCTTCAGCCCGAGGCGTTCGTGCAGACGCCGCAGGGGCCCCGGGGCCCACCAGTTGGCGCGTCCGGCCAGGCGCATCACGGACGGGACGAGGAGGCCGCGGACGACGGTGGCGTCCATCACCACGGCCAGCGCCAGTCCGACGCCCAGCAGTTTGAGGATGGTGAGCCCCGAGGTCGCGAACGCCGCCATGACCGTCGCGAAGAGCAGGGCGGCAGCGCTGACCAGCCGCCCGGTGCGCTCCAGGCCGAGCGCGACGGCGCGGGTGTTGTCGCCGGTCTCCACGTACACCTCCCGGATGCGGGAGAGCAGGAAGACCTCGTAGTCCATGGACAGGCCGAAGGCCACACAGAACATCAGCACCGGCATGCTGATGTCGAGCAGGCCCGTCACGGTGAAGTCACCGACGAGCCACTTGAGGTGGCCGTCCTGGAACACGTAGACCATCGCGCCGAACGTCGCGCTCAGGCTCAGCAGGTTGAAGACGATCGCCTTGACCGGGATGAGCAGGCTGCCGGTGAAAAGGAACAGCAGGACCAGGGTCGTGCCAGCGATGATCAGCCCGGTCCACGGCAGTCCGTCGGTGAGGGCGTCACGCGTGTCCACCAGCAGGGCGGCCTGGCCGCCGACGAGGACGCGTCCCGGCGCCCCGTCGGCCGCGCGGAGTCGTTCGACCAGCCGCGTGCCCGCGTCGGAGTACGGTTCGACCGAGGGAACGACCGACATCCAGGTGGCGCCGGAGGCACGGAAGCGGGCGGACGTGGGGCCGGGCTGCGCGACCTGCTTCCCGGCGGCGTACGACCCGGTGGCGGCGTCAACACGGGAGACACCGGGGAGCGCGGACACCCGTGCGGCATAGGAGCCGACTCGATCAGCCGGGGTGGCCGGCAGCACGACGGACAGGACCGAGTTCTCCCTGCTGTCGAAGTCGTCACGGACTGCCTGGGCGGCGACGTGGGCCGGCGCGGATGCGGGCAGCTCCCGGTCGTCGGTGATGCCGAACGAGGCCCGGGTGAAGGGCAGCCCGAGGGTGACGAGCAGCGCTACCACGGCGAGCGCGAAGAGCGCGGGGCGGCGCATCACAGCCGTGGCGAGCCGATGCCAGAAGCCGTGCTCCTCCGCCCCGGCGAGGCGTTCGCGGCGGCGCAGAAGCAGCCGGCGCACGTTCCACGCGTCGACGCGCCGCCCCAGCAGGGCCAGCAGGGCCGGCAGGACGACGACGGCGCCGAGCGCGGCCAGCGCTACGACCGCCATGCCCGCGTACGCGAACGAGCGCAGGAAGTACAGCGGGAAGACCAGCAGCCCGGCGAGCGACAGGGCCACGGTGACCGCGGAGAAGAGCACGGTACGGCCGGCGGTGCGCACCGTGTCGGCGATGGCGTCGGGGACGTTCTTCCCGCTCGCCAGCTCCTCGCGGTAGCGGGTGACCATGAACAGGCTGTAGTCGATGGCCAGGCCGAGCCCGAGGGCAGTGGTGATGTTGGTGGCGAACACCGACACCGAGGCCACCATGGACAGCAGGCGCAGCACGAGGAAGGTGCCGAGCACGGACAGCACACCCACGGCTAGGGGAAGGGCGGCCGCCACCGCGCTGCCGAAGACCACGAGCAGGATCAGCAGGGTCGCCGGGGCGGTGATCGTCTCGGCCTTGGTCAGGTCCTCCTCACTGCGCTTCTCGATCTCCACCGAGACCTGGGCGGAACCGGTGACGGAGACGTCGAGGACGCCCTGTTTGCCCCTGACCTGGGGGACGAGGCGTTTGGCCGTGGCGCGGAAGTCGTCCTCGCTGCCGCCCAGCCGGACGAGTACGAGGGCGAAGCGCCCGTCCTTGGAGCGCAGCGGGGATGCGCCGGGCATGGTCCAGTAGGAGTCGGCGGACAGCACGCCGGGGGACTTGGCCACGCGTTGGGTCAGGTCGCGGCCCGCGGCGGCCGCCGCGGCGTCGTCCACGGAGCCGGGCGCACGGGCCAGCAGGACCAGGTTCGGCACACCGGACTTGAAGCGGTCGGCGAGGAACCGTTCCGCCTTGGTGGACTCGGACTTCGGATCGGTGAACCCGCCACTGGACAGGCGCTTGGAGACGCCACCACCGAGGACCGCCGCGATGGCCACCACCACGAGCGTCAGCAGCAGTACGGGCACCTGCCTTCGGGCCACGGTCCGGCCGAAGGCGGCCAGCCGGGAGGTGCCGCCGCCGTCGGTTGCTGCCGCGGCGCCGGTCTTCTCACGGCCGGGTGGGGTACGGGTCGATGTGTCGCTCACAGCAGCTCCCTGCGACGGACAGGCTTCGCGGCGGAGAGCGAAGGGCTGCCAGACTGCTGCCCTGTCGCCGCGGAGCAGGTGTTTCCCACGCTAAGAAGGCGATGAGCAGCGCAGTGGCAGGCACAGTTCAGACGAACTGCAATTCCCCTTCACTCTGTTACGACTAACTCCTTTGCAGTGGGGCAGCGACCACGGCCGAGTCCGTCGTACGCAGAACGGGAGGATGAGTGGACATTCTGGTGGTGGAGGACGACGCGCGGGTGGCCGATGCGCTGGAGACCGTACTGGGCATGCGAGGACATCACGTCGTCGTCGTGCACACCGGCGCTGAGGCGCTGGAGCGCCTGGAGGAGTGCGAGTTCGTTCTGCTCGACCTGGGACTGCCCGACCTGGACGGCGTCGAGGTGTGCAAACGCATCCGGGTGCAGTCGGCCGTACCGGTCATCGCCCTCACCGCCCGCGCCGAGGAAATCGACCGGGTGATGGGCCTGCACGCGGGCGCGGACGACTACATCGTCAAGCCGTACAGCGTGCACGAACTCAACGCACGCATCGACGCCGTGGCCCGGCGCTCCTGCCGCTGCGGACTGGACGGCCACGGGCACGACCCCGCCTGCCACGGCGGCGCGCAGGACATCCTGGCCGTCGGCCAGCTGCATCTCGACCTCAGCAGCCGTAGCGCCACGCTGGAGAGACGGAGGTTACAGCTCACCCGCAAGGAGTTCGACCTGCTGGTGATGCTGGTGAAGGCTCCCGACACCGTGCACACCCGGGAGTCGATCATCTCCCGAGTGTGGGACGAGAACTGGTACGGCTCGACCCGCACCCTCGACGTGCACATCGGAAGCCTGCGCAACAAGCTCGGCGGCTACGAGTGGATCGAGACCCTGCGCGGGGTCGGCTTCCGCCTCGGCTCGCCGGCCAAGGACTGACCGTGTGGGCCCGGAGGTACCGGCCATGCGCCGCAGACTGCTGATCACCTGCCTCTCGCTGACTGCGGTGCTGCTTCTGGCGCTCGAAATTCCACTCGCCCTGAGTCTCGCGATGAACGAGTTCCATCGCCTGGCCATAGCGCAGGTCAACGACACGGAGAAACTGGCGGACGCCGCGGCACGCACGGCCACCCCCACGAAAGACGCCTCATGGGCCGGCCAGGCCACCTCCTACGGCGCGCGCAGAAACAGCGCGGTCCTGCTCTTCGACACCCGGGGCAAGACCGTCTTCACCACGCGTCCCGGCACGCGGATCGAACGGGAGGAGTGGCGGCGGACCGTACGGCGTGCCCTGGACGGCAAGCCGAACCTGCCGCTGGACTACCCGTTCAGCATCACCGCCGAGCCGCTGCTCGTGGCCGCCCCGGTCTTCGAGCACGGGCGGGTGATCGGCGCGGTCGCCACCGTCTCGCCCACGACCTCGCTACGCGCGCAGGTGATGGGTCAGAACGCCGTGCTCCTGGGCGTCGCCGCGATCGGGCTGCTGGCCGCCGCGGTGGCTGCCGTACCACTGTCCCGGTGGAGCCTGCGCCCGATCGGCCGGCTGCACCACGCCGTCGGCGCGATCGCGCAGGGGCGCTACGAGACACGGGCAGCCACGGACAGCGGCCCGGCGGAGATCCGTGAACTCGCCGCAGCCGTCAACACGATGACCGACCGGCTCGTCGCCCTCCTTCAGGCGCAGCGCAGCTTTGTCGCGGACGCCTCGCACCAGCTGCGCAACCCGCTCTCTGCGCTGCGGCTGCGGATCGACGTGCTGGACTGCGCGGTCACCGAGGCCGGGCGCCCCCATCTCGCGCAGGCGGCCGAGGAGGCGGACCGGCTCGGCCGGATCCTCGACGAACTGCTCGTGCTGGCCCGGGCGTCCGAGGCCGACAGCGGAGCCACGCCGGTGGAGGTCCGGTCCGTGGCCCAGGCACGCGCCCGCGCCTGGAGCGCGCAGGCGTCGGCGGCCGACGTCACCATCGTGGTCAAGGGCGACCAGGCGATCGCCTGCTGCCAGCCGGGCGTGCTCGACCAGACCCTCGACGTGCTGCTGGACAACGCGCTGGGTTTTTCTCCGTCCGGCGGGCGGATCACCGTACGCACCTGGGCGGACGACACCCGGGCACGGGTGACCGTCACAGACGAGGGGCCGGGGATGAGCGCCGAGGACATGACCCGGGCGACGGACCGGTTCTGGCGTGGCGAGCAGGTCCGGGACCGGGCGGGCTCCGGACTGGGGCTGGCCATCGCCACCGCGCTGCTCGAGGTCGGCGGCGGCCAACTGTCGTTGTCCCCCGCGGAGCCGCACGGCCTGGTCGCCGAGATCGACCTCGCACGGGACATGCCCGGCGTGAGCACCCTCACCCGCAGCGACGTCGGCGGGCGTACCTGACGCGTGCGGACCGGCACGGCATGCGCGGGGTTGTGGCTTGTGCCGTACGACAGCCGGGATGCAAAACCTCGCCCTGCCAAGTACAGGCATATCTGCATCTGAGCTGACACTCCTCTGACGCGGGGTTGCATCGCGTGCCCATAGCGTCGTTGTCCGATCGACCGAACATGTGCACCAAGGGGGGAACATGAGGTTCCTGCGCACCGAGCGCGCTGTGCTGGAAGACCTGCTGCCGGGACTCGACAGCACGCTGTCCGACCAAGACTGGGAGGTTCTGGAACGGCCCGGGAGCCCGGCCCTCGAAGCGTTCAAGAAGGCGGGCGGACCGGCGCTGCTGGTGCCGTCCGAGCACTCCGGCACCGGAGCGGACGCGGTCCAGGCCGTCCGCGTGCAGCGCGCCGTGGCCTCCCGGTCGCCGTCGCTGGCCGTGGCCACCACGATGCACCACTTCTCCGTGGCCGGGCTCGTCGAGACCCACCGGGCCAACCAAGGGCTGGAGTGGATGCTGCTCGAAGGCGTGGCCCGGGACGGCCTGCTGCTGGCCTCGGGATTCGCCGAGGGGCAGCCCGGCCAGCACATCCTGTCCCCGACCATGCGGGCCGAGCAGGCGGAGGACGGGCAGATCCTCGTCTCCGGCAGCAAGAAGCCGTGCAGCCTCGCCCGCTCGATGGACCTGCTGACCGCGTCCGTCACCGTGCCGCTCGCCG
Source organism: Streptomyces sp. NPDC044061 (assembly GCF_056434305.1). Taxonomy (NCBI): domain Bacteria; kingdom Bacillati; phylum Actinomycetota; class Actinomycetes; order Kitasatosporales; family Streptomycetaceae; genus Streptomyces; species Streptomyces sp. NPDC044061. Next base: position 15,770 of record NZ_JBWKFL010000060.1, read on the forward strand.
ACGGCGACGGCACGCAGATGGCCGTGGCGCTCGTCCCGGCCGGTTCGGAGGGCATGCGGGTGGAGCCCTTCTGGACGACGCCCGTGCTCGCCGGGGCGGAGAGCGAGGCGGTGATCCTCGACCGGGTCCCCGTGCCGGAGGATCTGCTGGTGCGGATCGACCCCGAGGCCGTCGGCGGCCTCGACGACCTGCAGACCGCAGGCTTCCTCTGGTTCGAGCTGCTGATGACGGCGTCGTACCTCGGAGCCGCGAGCGCCCTCGCCGAGCGCGTCCTGCTGCAGAACCGGGTCTCGGTGACCGAGCAGGCCGTGCTCGTCACGGAGCTGGAGGCCGTGATGGGCTCGGTCGAGGGCATCGCCTTCCGCATGCGGGACGGCTTCTCGGGGCAAGAGGCACTCGCGACGGCGCTGGTGTGCCGGTACGCCGCCCAGGACGCCATCGCCCGCGCCGTCCAGCGATGTGTGGAATCGCTCGGCGGCATGGCCTTCATCAGCGATCCGCAGGTGGCCTACCTCGCCTCCTGCACCCAGGCGCTCGCCTTCCACCCGCCGTCCCGGTCCCGTATGGCCACGGCACTGCGGGACTACTTCGCGGGCTCGGCGCTGACGATCGCCTGACCGTGTCCGGCCAACGGTCCGCACCGTTCCACCCGTCAGCCCTCCGACGCGCTGCCCCAGCTCGCGCGCCTTTGACCTCCCGCCCGCTTCCGGCCTGCCCGGAGACCGGCACCGGGGCCGTCACCCGGCTCCACGCTTCCTCGGCTCGTGGCCCGTCCGCCCAAGCCCTGCACCAGGAGATCACCCTTGAACCAGCGCAAGACCGTCCTGCTCACCGGCGCGTCCGGCGTGCTCGGCAGCGCCGTGCTGCCACTACTGGGCCGCCACCGCGTGATCGCCCTCATCCACAGCTCCCACGTCCCCGCGGAGCAGGTCCGCGGGGACCTCGCCGCACCCCGGCTGGGCGTGGACGACGCCACATACCACTGGCTCGCCGACATCGTCGACACCGTCGTGCACTGCGGCGCCACCACCGACTTCGGGGCCGGCGCGCAGGCCACCGCCGAGCTCAACACACGCGGTACGCAACGCGTCGTCGAGTTCGCCGCCCGGGCCGGAGCCGAACTCCTCTATGTCAGCACGGCCTTCGTGGCCCGCACGGAGCTGACCCGGCAGGTCGCCGGACGGGCCCAGGGCGAGGCAACGGCCGTCCCGGACCACTACCTCGACTCCAAGCGTGCCGCCGAACAACTGGTCCGCTCCAGCAGACTGCCGTACACCATCGCGCGACCGTCGGTGATCATCGGTGACCGGGACACCGGCTTCATCCCCCGCTTCCAGGGACTCCACACCATCGTGACCGCCCTGCTGAAGAGCACCGTGCCGCTGCTCCCCCTCGACCCGTCCGCGCGCGCCGACGTCATCCCCCGCGATGTCGCCGCCCAGGCGCTGGCCACGCTCGTGGACCAGCCGTTCACCGGTGCGGAGCACTGGCTCACCACCGGCGAGGCGGCGCCGACGGCGGGCGAGGTGGTGCGGGCCTGCCGGGACCGGGCCAAGGCGTTCGGCATACCCATGACCAGCCCGCGGCTCGTCGACCCCGACATGGTGGACCGCCTGGTCCGCCCGGTGTTCATCGACCCGCTGCCGCCCGCCGCCCGCCGCAAGTTCGACGACATGCTGGCGATGACGGCGCTGTTCGACACCGCCGAACCGCTGCCCTGCACCCTCGATGCGCTGACCGGCGGCCCCGGGGCACTCACCGCGCAGGAGACACGCTCCGCGCTGGGCGCGTCGATCGACCACCTGGTCCACGTCAAGAACCTGGCCCCGTCCCGCACGCCCGAGGGAGCGACCGCATGACCCCCGAGTTCGAGGCGGTCGACGCCACCGCCGTCGCCCAGGGCTACCGGCGTCACATCAGCCGAGGCCGCGCGCGGCTCGCGGAGGTCACCGGAGGTCTGGTCGAGGTCGCCTCCAAGGGCGTCCACGTGTGGGACGCGTCGGGGCGCCGGTACATCGACTGCGGCGGCTACGGCGTGTTCATCCTCGGCCACCAGCACCCCAAGGTCGTCCAGGCGGTCAGCACCCAGCTGCGCAGACACGCCCTCGCGACCCGGATCCTGCTCGAACCAGTCGCGGCGAAGGCGGCCGAGGCGCTCGCCGGCGTGGCCCCGGCAGGACTGGAGTACGTCCACTTCGTCAACTCCGGCGCGGAGGCCACGGAAGCGGCGATCAAACTCGCCCGCGCACACGGCAAACGCCACCTGATCTCCACGGCGGGCGGCTACCACGGCAAGACCATGGGTGCGCTCAGCCTCACCGCCCGGGAGCTGTACCAGGCGCCGTTCCGGCCGTTGGTCCCCGACGTGCAGCACGTGCCGTACGGAGACGCCGACGCCCTGGAGCACACGCTCGCGGCCACGCCGAACGCATGCGTCGTCCTCGAACCCGTGCAAGGTGAGAACGGCGTGGTCATCCCACCATCCGGCTATCTCACCGCCGTACAGCGGGCGTGCCGCGCGCACGGAGCGCTGCTCGTCCTCGACGAGGTGCAGACCGGCCTCGGGCGACTCGGCACCTGGTGGGGAGCGGACCGGGAGGGCATCACACCGGACATCCTGCTCGTAGGCAAGAACCTGTCGGGCGGCTTGATCCCGGTGGCGGCGATGGTGGCCACCCCGGAGGCATACGCGCCGTTCAGCCGCGACCCGTTCATCCACACATCCACCTTCGCCGGCTCACCCGTCGCCTGCGCGGCAGCCGCCGCCGCCGTCGAAACCATCGCCGCCGAGGGCCTGGTCGAGCGGGCCGCCCGCATCGGACCCCGGCTGCGGGACGAACTGGCAGAGATGCTGCAAGAGGCCTGCCCGCACCTCGTCCGGGAAGTCCGGGGCGCGGGACTGCTCATCGCCGTCGAACTCGTCGACGAGGGCGTCGCCGGAGACCTGGTGATGGAACTCATGGACTGCGGAGTCCTCGTCAACCACTCGCTCAACGCCCACCGGGTGCTGCGCCTCACACCTCCCGCGGTGATCGGCCGCAACGACCTGACTGCCCTGCTGGACGCCGTGCACAGGGCGGCGCGAGCGGTGGCCTCCCGCCACCCCGAACCTCCCGCCGCCGCCCAGCGCCACCACGAGCCCGAACCCGAACTTGCCGAGAGGACCGTCTGACCATGCGCCACGTAGAGATCGAGGCCCTGCTGCCCGGTTCCGACCCGCTGGCCGTCTTCGACCGCCTCAGGGACTTCGAGCGCTACCCCGACCACACGGACGCCGTCCGCAAGGTGACGGTGCGCAACGACCCCGATGGTTCCCTGGTCTCGGAGTGGTCGGTGAACTTCCGTAAGGGCGAGCTGCGCTGGACCGAGCGGGATCTGGTGGATGCCGAAAGCCTCACCCTCGGCTTCGAGCAGATCGACGGTGACTTCGAGCGGTTCGACGGCGCCTGGAGGATCACGGCCGCCGGAGCCGACACCACCGTGACGTTCACCGCGGACTTCGACCTCGGGATGCCGTCCCTGGAGCGGATCATCGACCCGATCGCCGAGCGGACCCTGCGCGAGAACATCAGCGCGATCCTCGTCGGGTTGCTCGGCGACACGCTGGTCTTCGTCACCGGGGTCGACTCCGACGACCTGCAGACCGTGCAGGGCTGAGATGACGGCATCCACAGCCCCCGCAGCACACCGGCCGCCCGCTGTTGACGGATCGTCTGGGTCCGCGTTGCGCGCCGCGTTTGCTCAGCTCCCCACAGGAGTCACCGTGGTCACGACCACGACGGCAGCCGGTCCCGCCGGAGTCACCGCGAGCGCCGTCTGCTCGCTGTCGTTGGACCCGCCGCTCGTCCTGCTGGGCATCGGCGCCCGTTCGCAGACCCTGGAACGCATCCTTGACAGCGGCAGGTTCCTGGTCAACGCACTGCCGGTGGGCGCCTCCGCGACCGCCTCGACCTTCGCCGCCCCCGGCACGTCACCGGAGGCCCGTTTCGCCTCGGTGCCCCACCACACATACGAGGGCCTGCCCGCGCTCGACGATGCGCTCGCCTGGGTGGCGTGCTCGGTCGAGCACACCTACCCGGGCGGCGATCACGTCGTCGTCATCGGACACGCCGACCACTGCCGCCACGAGGAGGGGCAGCCGCTCGTCCGGCACGCCGGACGCTACCGGCAGCTCGCCTGACCCGCCCCGGAGGTGATCCCGCAATGCCCCGCATCGCCCTGTTCAGCACCGAGTGCGCCCAGCTCGGCGACGCGCTCGAGACCATCATCGAGCGGCACCACGACGACATCGCCGTCGTGGTCACCAGCGACCTGTACGCCACCAGCCGCGGCGGACTACTCAAGCAGACCTACCAAAACGTCCGCCGCTCCGGACTCGGCTTCATGACGTACCTCACCTACTCCTTCATGCTCTATCCGGCCGTCGTTCACGCGGACCGACTGCTCGCCCCACTGCGGGGCGGCCGACGCACCCGTCGCTCGGTGGAGGAACTGTGCCGGACGCACGGCATCGAGTACGTACGGACTGGCAACGTCAACTCACCATCTGTCGTCGCGAAGTTGGAGGAGGCCGACCTCGACTTCATCGTCATCTACTGGTTCGACCAGATCCTTCGGGAACGGGTGATCGCCGCGCCGAAGCGGGCGGTGATCAACGTGCACGCCGCCTTCCTGCCGCACTGCCGCGGCCTGTTTCCCACCCTGTTCAGCGCCCTGGAGCCGGGCACGCCCTTCGGCATCTCGGCCCACCTGATCGAGAACCGGGAGATCGACGCCGGCCCGGTCCTCGCGCAACGCGTCGCGGTGCCGCCTGCGGGCCGCAGCGTGTTGTTCAACGACTCGTGGGTGAACCGCGCCGGCGTCGGAATGCTGGACGAGATCCTCGCCGACTTCGACGGCTTCGTCGATGGGGCGGCGCCGCAGCCGGAGGGCGGCTCGTACTACTCGTATCCCGAGCGTCAGCACATCGCGCAGGCGCGCCGCAACGGGCTCAGACTCGTCACCCTGCGGGACTTCCTGGCCGCCGTCCGCGGCACCGGCGCGACCGACGGTGACGGCCACCGGCCCGATACCGCCCCGTCGGACGAACCGAGCGCCGCACACCGCGGGTGACCCTCCGCCCTCCCTGCCGGTGTCATCGGCCTTCAGCAGCACCGGCAGGGTTCGTGCGTTCCGTGCCATGGCGCCGTCGGAGCACGGGTTCTGGGCTCTGTGGTGCCGTCCGGGTTTCCCTGAAAGCCGGGGGCGATGTCGAAGCGCAGCATGGGCCCTCGCTGGCTCAGCTCGATCTTGTCGAGTGCTGCGTGCCGGTCCGGATGCCCGACGACCACCCGATCACAGCTGTCGGCGAGGTCCTGGTTGCAACGGGCCACACGACTGAGCTTGACCTCTTCCGCAGACGTACCGCTGCCGACGGTCAACACGAGCTGCCACCTATGAAACAGCGAGTCCGAACCAACCGGCGGCCAGCCGCCGTACGACAGCACCCAAAGCATCACGCTCAGCTACACGTCGGTTGGTTCGCCTTAAGACTGGAAGAGGCGCCCGGCCTCCGGGGCCGGGCGCCTCCTGCTGGTCCTCGGTATGGCCATCCTGATCTCCGCCCTCGTCGGCGTCGTCACCGTCGCCCTGGCCCGCTGGAACGGCGCCGTCATCCCGGCGGCACTCATCCAGGGCGGCATCGCCTTCGCCGGCAGCCTCACCCTTTGCTGCATGGTGCTCGCCTTCCTGCGCGGCAGTCCCGGGTGAGTGACAACGCGCCGAAGGCGTCGCGTTGACCGGGCGGGGTCCGGCCCGGCCGAACTGGGGACACCCGCCCCCGGGCCGTTCGTCCCCGGGTGGCCAGCGGCCCTGCCCGCGCCGGCCGGCTACCGGCCCCTTACGGCATGGTGAAGAAAATCTTGAGGGCCTTCACGTGTGTCTCGCCGTCCAGACCAGCCAGCAGCCGCAGAACGATGGGACCAACTTCCTCGGCCGTGGTGATGCGGCGCACCGTCGTCACCAGACGCTGCACGACCTCCTGCAGCAGGTCTGCCTCCGGAGCGACGAGCCGGACGGTCTGCTCTGCGTCGTCGAGGAGCAGGGGAAGAGCGGATCCGTCGGCCAGGGCGAACAGGGTCCAGGCCACGAGCGTGCCGGCGACGGCGGGCACGGTCGGTGCGGTGGTGACCAGGCACAGGCCCCGGAGCGCGGCGAGACACCACCCGGCGGCTGTTTGGAAATCCTTCTCGGGCAGTGCTCTGATCAACATGGTGTAGGTGCGCCATCCGTCTGCCAGGGGCTGCCATGTCGAGGGGCGGGTGAAGAGGAAGGCCGCGTAGCCGCCGGGATTCCACTGCTCGCTCCGGGCGATCGTGAGCAGCCGGTCGCGCACCGGCAGCTCCGCCACAGGCAGTGCCATGAGCCGGCGGTAGGACTGCTCCAGGGCGTCGGCGGGAAGCGCCTCGTCCTGGACGAGGGCTTCCAGCAGGTGGAGACTGCCGAACGCGGATACTCCCTGGCTTCGGGCGAAGGCACGGAACGCAGCGTCATCGGCGAGCAGGCTGACCCCGAGCTCGCGCGCGAGACGGATCGGCGCGCTCCATGCCCGCAGATTCTCGGCACCGTCGTCGCTGGGCACGTCGGCCAGAACGTCACATGCGTCGACAGCAGCCGCCAGGGCGTGAGCCTGATCGTTCCAGGACTGGGTGACCTCCTGGGAGTACTCGGTGAACGTGGGCCGCTCCGTTCGCGGATCCCACCCGAGCCAGCCGGAGCTCTGCATGCTTAGAGCGGAACGGGCCTGCAGGATGTCATCGCGTTGCGGGGCGGCGACGAGGAGCTGCTCGAAGTGGGCCGTCAGCTGCGTCGTGGGCGTCAGCGCGAGGGGGGAGAAGAACAAGGCCGAGGTGTCCACGACCACCAACGTGTCCAGTGCGCGCCGGGCCGCGGCGATTTCCTGGGCGCAGATGTCCTCATCCGGGTCGCGGATCACGTAGCAGCCGATGGTGTTGCGGATCAGCATGTCCGCGTGACTGCGGCCGAGCGCGCCGGCGCAGGCGCCGATCGGGATCTGCCCGGCAGCGGCCGCCCGTTGCATCTGCTGTACCGCGTCCGACACCGGGGCCACGCGAGCCCGGAGGAACTCCTGCAGGCCGGTGAGGGCATCGTCGACCGGAACCTGCTCGATCAGTTTGCTGTGCGGGAAGTGCTCGAAGAACTGCTGGTGCAGTCGGCGGGCCTGGGTCAGCAGGCGGTAGTCAGTGTCCTCCCCCGACGGCATCAAGAAGGCGGTCATGACGGCGGTGGCGACCAGTTCCTCGTCGTCCGGGAAGGCCTGCGCCGCCTGGGCGGCCGCGTTCAGGATCTCCGCCTGCGTGATCGGTGGTGCGCCGGCCTTACCCGTCTCACCTTCCTCGCTCACCGACGGCGCGATCGTACGCAGCACCGAGGCGATGAGCCGTGCTTGGTTGCGGTCCGTCGCTTCCAGGGGCGGCTCGGCACGAATGACATCGTAGGCGTCGTGCATCCGGCGAAGCTGATGCAGGGCGTACACCTGGGCCCACTGGTACTTGACCAGGCTGGCGTCCCGGTTCGGGTCGCCTTCGGCGATCTCGTGGTCCGCGATGAGCCGCTGCGCCTGGTTCAGGACGGCATTCCAGTCCTCTCGGCGCGACGCTGCCTCGAGGAGGACCTCCCGGGCGGTTCGCCGGCGGGCGGCATCGGTACTGGCGGCGAGGGAGGACGCCAGACGCTCCGCGTCATCCAGGGCTGCGTTGGTCATTGCCAGGAGCGCCGCTGCGAGCAGGTGGCGTTCGTCGTGACCGTGGCGCAGTGCGAAGCGCTCCAGCGCCTTGACGGCGTCGGCGGCTTTGCCCTGGTGCATGAGCGCCTGGACACGGATGTGCAGCGCCGCATCGGAGTCGGGATAGCGGCGGGCGAGGATCTGCGCCTGGGTGACGTTGCCGACCGAAAGGTGCTCCTGGGCGCAGACCATATCGGCGCTCTCCGGATCGAGCGCTTGAAGCTGGGACAGTTCGTCTTCGTCCAGGGGCGCGACAAGCGACAGGCCGAGCAGGACCCGAAGCTTTTGCTCCTCCCGGCCGCTGGAGGCGATCTCGTCGAGCGCGGCACGGAATTCGGCGGCGGCCTCGGGATGAGTTTCCTGCCGTGTGGTGAGCGCCAGCGCGGTCGCATGCCGTCGATCGATGGGGTCCTCGATCTTCGCAGCCAGTTCGAGCGCCACGTCGGTGTTACCGACGTGCGCGGCCAGTCCCGCTGCTGCTTCCACCACGGCAGCGGACGCCGCCTCCGCTGCCTCAGCGGTTCCCGCAGGCGGTGGCAGGAGCATCGCCAGGGCGCTGGGGGTGTCGCCCTTGAGGGCCCGTGCCTGTGCGGCGAGCACCAGTGCCTCAAAAGTGGGGCCGCCCCAGTCCTGGCGGCGGCCGCGCGCGCTGAGCGCGAGGTCCTCTGCGCGGGTCAGTGCGGCGTCCCGGTTGAAGCCTGCGATGCGGCTGAGGGAACCGGCCGCCTTCGCGAACAGAGTCTTCGCCAGTTCCGTCTCCACAGTGGCGGCTCTCGGCCCGGTCAATGCCGCGACCGCGGACACGTTCGCGGGATGGTGGCGGAAGGCCGGGAAGCCGGCCGCGATGTCCTCCAGTAGGACGTGAGCGGCGTCCATCTGGTCCGGGCTCTCACGCAGGAGCATGGCCGCGGTCAACGTGAGGGTCAGCCGGGTCGATTCGAGGAAGGCCGGGTGGAGGTCGGCGAACTCCTCGACGAACGCGCCGAACGCGTCATCCGGCCGAGTAGGTGCCGACGTGGCACCGAGGCCGGCCAGAACCTGCCTCGGCAGGGGCAGGCCGAGCGTTTCCGCCACCGCCAAGAGGGCCGGGGCGACGGCGGTGTTGTCGCTGCCGAGGCCGACGCGGTAGAGCTCCCACAGCGGGCGGCCGGCGGGCTCGGCCGTTTCAGCGCGCGCCAGCAGCAGTTGGCTTCGTTCCGTATCGCCGTCTCGCGCGGCTGCGACAGCACCCCTGCACAGCAGATACGCCGACAGCGGGTCTCCCTGCCAGCGCTGTGCGGCCTGCTCGAAGAACCAGGATGCAGCCGGATGCTCATGCGCGCAGGCGAACTCGGCCACCAGCACCCACAAGGCGCCGCTGTCCTCATCGCGGAAGGTCTGAGGCGGCCGGTGTCTGAAGCGGCCGAGCCACGTGGCGGGCTGACTGCCCAACGCCACCAAGTCCTTCAGGACCGCCGTAGCACGAGCCCCGGCCAGCGGCTCGGCCCACTCGTAGGCGAGTGCCACCAGCGGAGCGACGCGCAGCAGCAACTGGACAGGCGACAGACCGGTGGACGACGGCGCCCTGCCGGCTGCCATGGCCGCACCGCCCGGCCTCGGAAGATCCTCTGGCTCAGCCCGGCGCAGCAGAGCGAACGCGAAGGCCGCAGCGTGGTGGGCTGCTCGCGGCTGCCATGCGCGGTCGGCGGCGGGCGTCTTGTCCTCGACGCAGTCGGAGATGCCGCGGACAGCGAGCGCGGGAAGGCCTTCCCTGTAGGCGGTCTCGTACAGCCCGAGCGACTCCATGTCCACGGCCGCCACGTCATCGAAAGAGGTGCGCACCTTGTCCATCAGCGCTGAGCGGACGTCGGCATGCACGACCGAGCCCGCGGCGATCGGTTTGATCTCTACGCGGGGTGCCTCGCCGCGGGCGTTGAGGGCCTGACCGGCACTCAGCTCGGCCGTCCAGTCGTTGCGCCGCACGTCCATGGCGAGCTGCACGACGCCGTTGGCAGCGAGGAAGGACAGCGGCCGCGTCCGGTGGACCGAGCCCTGGGTCTCGTCCCGGACGTCCTTGCCGCTGTGCAGGTCGTAGACCCGGTCGGCGACGACGACATCGCCGAGCACCAGGTCGTCGGGCTTGGCGGAGGCGGCGACCCCCACAAACAGCACCAGGTGGGGGTTAAGGGCCGCGATCACAATGGCAGAGGCGATGGCCGTGCGGGTATTGCCCGCACCCAACTCCGCTACGTACACCATCCAGTCGGCATGCTCGCCGGCATAGTCCCCCACCTCGAAACGCGTCGTCCCCACACGGTCGGGCTCCCGATTGGGCAGGTGGGAGACCACCGCCTCGTACTCCAGCTGCAGGGCGGTGAAAATCACCGCCGTCAGACGGGGCCGCAACGGGTGATCGCCTGCCTCTCCTGCCGGGGAGGCCGGCTCATGCAGCCAGTTGCGCATCATCGGGTTGCCCGGGTCGATCCGCCACAACGTTGAGCGGCCCTGCGTGCTCGACACCACGAAGCCGGCCTTCTTGAGCAGCTGGAGGGCGGACGTCGCCGTCGTGGGCGCCACCCGCAGCGCGCGCGCCAGGGCGCGCCCGCTCACCGGAGTACTGGAGGCGGCGAGCGACTCCAGGGCAAGGAAGGCCGTCTCGCCCAGCAGGGTGCGCAGTTGGGCAGCGTTCGACGTCACCCCCACACACTAGCAGCGTGTCCAGCAATCCTGGACACGCCTGTTACGTGGGATGGTGTGCGGCCGCTCGGCCGTGACCGGGGCAGGCGAACGCCCCGCTCCTGGAGCCTCGTTCACTCAGCAGAAGGGCGGAGGCCGACCTTCGCCAGGGGTGCTGCGTGAGATCACCGCCAGGGCCTCGCGCACAGGAAACATGGTGAGTTGCGACGCCGGCGCTGCAGGCGGCCGGAGAATCTTCTACGGTGCGCTCTCGGCGTACACCACGATCTGCGCGGCAAGAGCCGCAACTGCCGCCAACTCCACCAGGGACGCGGTCACCGGCCAAAACCCACCAGCGTCGTAGAGCCAGAAGGCGACCAGGGCTACCAGCGGGATCGCCCCGAAGGGGATCAGATCGACCACGCACTGGATGATCTTGCGCTGCTTGCGGCGGTTGTCGCTGCGGTGTGCCGCCTCCCATCCGAAGGGACTCCCGGGCTCCCCGGCCAGTTCGCCCAGACGGGGCCCGAGGTCGGTTCGGACATAGCGGCCGATCGCGCTGATCTTCTGATCGTTGGTCAGATAGGTCCATCCCAGGACGCACGTGGCGACGGGCAGAGCGAGAAGCAACTCGGCACGATGAGCCTGCGCTGCACCGAAGAGCACCGTCACCATCGCAGCCAGGGTCACGTAGAGTAGGTTGTCCCGGAAACCTATCCGTGTCTTCTGTTCTTCCTTCACTCTGTCGTACTCAGCCATCAACAACTTGCCGATCGTGATGTCGCCGGTCGGTGCCATGCTCTCCCTCGCCGCTGGATGATGATTTTGACCAGCCATTCTGTACTGGGACACAGGGCGCTAGCAGCCGCTCGGTGAGCGCCGTCCAGCGTGCAGTCACCACCCGGCCCGCTGATCGCTCGAGGTATGCCGACGCTTCTTGGCGGCGCCTGGTCACAGTGAGGTGCTGCTTCCCGGGACACGTCCACACCTTCTGCCCGCCGTGTGCTGCTCTTTCGCTTGCGACAGCCCGGAGTTGACCTGCGGCGGGCGGCGGTGGTGCCCGGCAGGCCCTGCCGCTTTCGCCGATGTCCGGGGTGCGGTGTGGGGCGTCTCGGGTTGTGTCTGTGCCAGCCCAGTCCGGGTCTTCGTTCGTAGCGAGGACACCAACTTGCGGCCCGGCTTGCCTCTTTCACCGTCAGGGGACGCGGTCGCACCGTGTCCACCAGCGGGTACCTGTCTGTGCGCGTGCGCTGCCCGTCCGGTGCGCCCCGCGCTCTTCCCTTTTTAGAGTCCCGCCAGGACGCCATCGCTGTCCGTGGCCCGGGCCATCGACTTCCCGTGTGACACACCTCCAGCAAGAGCCGCGTGCTGGCCCTGCTGCACACGACCACGGGCCCAGGTCCCTGACCGCCGCTTTGACCTGCAAAAACCCCGAGCACGCCTTCGAGGCGACCGGCATCCTGCGCCGGGTCCTGGCGCTGCGGGACGCCGCGGCCGTCGACGACGAACTGGCTGCCCGCACGGCCCAGATGCCGGTTCCTTGCGCCAGGCCGTCGCGCGAGCCGCGAGCGGGACCTGGCCCACAGAACCAGGCGTCCTACTCATGGCGACGGACCCGGACCCGGAGCCGTGCGACGACGGGCCGGCCGCCCCGGCACCGGCCGCAGTGGCGGGCCACCCCCGGCTCAAGGAGCTGCCGGGGAACTCGTGCGGATCACCCACCTGCGAAAGTTCCACATCACCGACGAAGACGCGCTCCTTCACGCCGCTGCCCGGCGCGGCTGGGAGCCGCTGCAGGCGTCCGAACTCGACGACGACCGGCGCGACCTGGCCGACGCCGTGATCACCCACACCGAGGACAGCGACGTCACCGGGAGCCAGACCCTGGAAGACCAGAGCTGCGCAGAACTCCTGCGGGCCGAAGACGGCGACGAACTGGCCGACTGGAGCGTGGCACCCGTCGTCAGCCGGTTCGTGTGCTGCTGGCGCCTGCGCCAGCAGAGCAAAAGGCCCGCAGCCGATGAGCAGACGCCGAACTTCGCCGCCCTCTTCGCTGTCCGGGACTGCCCCTGCAAGGGCGAGGACCCCGACTGCGAGGAGTGCGGCTGGCAGCTTACCCCTCGCACCGCAGACCTGCTCCACACAGCCCTGCTTCTCCTCGCGGACCAGGCCTAAGACGACGCGCACCGCCTGGGGGGCCAGTTCCTGCCGGACACCGGCTCCGGCTACCCCCGCTCACCTGGACGGCCGACCACCGATGGCGGCGGCGCATGGCGCGCGCCTTCGACGACCTGGCCGCAGACATGGCCCGGTGCAAGTGGCCCGAACCCACCTGCACCGCGGAGGAGATGGCCCTGCACCTGACCACCGAGGGCGCCCCGACCCACCTGGAAGACCGCCGCCCTCACACGGACGCCCACCACACGCTGCCCGAACACGGCGACGACTACAGCTGGGACGGCTGTTCCGATCTGCTGTTCCAGGACCACGATGTCCTGATGCTTTTCGACCCGAAACTCGGCGGCATCGAAGATCCCGAGGAGCCAGCGAACCCAGTCCACGGGCGTGGGCGATCTCAGGGCGACCGCCTGGTTGGTGCCGTTCGGCAGCCACAGCGTTCAAGGATCCCAGACGTGGCTTCCGCCGGTAGAGTGCAGCGCCCCACGCCGGGCGACTGTGAGCCGTTGTCATGACGACACCGCCTCAGGTGGCTGAAGGGGTGCTGTTTGATCAGCACTCTTGAGAGGGTGCGTGCGACCTCCTCTGCACCGGCGTCCAGCGCAGCCAGGCTGGTGGACTCGTCCGGCTCGGTTTGCAGGGCGAACGAGCGCATATCGCCGCCGAGTTCGGCACGCGTACGCGATTGATGCGGGTTGACCCTGTCGATCTGGGTCAGCTGGGGATCCGACACGCCGGCCGCCACGACGATGCGTTCGGTCTCCCAGGGCCGACCCACTCCGCCCCATGACGATCATGGTGTGGCATCTGGGTCCTCGTTCACGCTTGTCTCGTCAGCGCCGGGCGCCCGACGGGCGCCCGGCATCGCGGCCAGGATCTGGGCAAGAACGGCCGCGGCCGCGCGACGGCGTGCGGGCTGCGCCGACCAGATGGCTGGCAGCACTACGCCGACGAAAACGGAGACAAAGACGGCGAGTATCAGGGCAGGAAGGCTGCCGGGCATCCAGAGCATCGACACTCCTTACGTAGGCGGCGGCTTGTTCACCTCCGACAGTGGTGGTGCACGCGGCCCCGCCGGCCCAACGCTGAATAGCCCTAATCGGGGAGTGGTTGCTGCAGGTCAGACCATACGCTGGGAGTCGTTGCGGTGAAATGGGGTGAAGGACGGGTGAGGCATGGCAGCGGGGGAGCCGCCCCAGGCGGTGGTGAGTTTTTGCAGACAGCTGCGGCGTCTGGTGCGCGAATGCGGCATCGCCCAGAGCGACGTGGCCAGAGCGCTTCACCGTAGCAACGGCGCCGTCTCGGCTCTCCTCAACGGGCAGCGTGCTACTCCGCCGGCCTGGGACGACGTGGCGCGCATCGTGGAGTTTTGCGGAAGCCGCCGTGCTAGCCCCCCTGCGGGAGTCAGCCTCGACCTGTCGTGGTGGCGGCTTCGCCACCACGAGATGGAGATCAGCGCTGAAGAACCTCAGAGGAAGCAGCGCCCTCGCCCCCCGTTACCGTCCCCGCCACCGGAGCCGGACGAGGTCCCGGTCGACTTCGCCAGCGCCATCGGCGTACTTGCGGCCGGTCGAGAGGACTTCGAGGGACTCGCGGCGGAACTGCTGGAGCCCCTCACCCTGAGCGGCGCCGCCTCCAACGGGCTCCCTGCGGTACTGGAGAAATTCGGTGACCGGGTCCGCTCCCGCCATGGGACCCCGCGCACCGCACTGCTGGCCGCAGCCGACCGGGCCATCCTGATCACGGCGTTCTGCGAGGCCGTGGCCGACTCCGGCATCCACTATGGGCCCGAGCTCGGCTACCAGCAGGGAGACATCACCACCCAGATCGTCGCCGAACTCGAGCAGGTAGTCCTCGGCACGGACCGGGTCAGGGAAGCCCGCGAACTGCGCCACGAGATCACCGCCGCGTACACCTACGCCGCCGGCATCGTGCACGGCGAAGGCAGCCCGCAAGATCAGTACCCCGAAGACCTGGCCCGCCACGCCTGGCAGCGCTACGAAGCCCATATGGCTTCGGCGACCTGGGACTGCTCTGAATTGCGCCTGACCTCCAACACCGAAGACCCGCCCGAGGTCGCCGAGCAGGGGCCCCCGCCCGGGCCCAGCTATGCGCTGCGGCCACTGTCGCGCTGGCTGGGCCAGTTCGCCGCCGACCCCGCCCCCGCACACCGCTACAAGCGACTGCTACGCGCACCCGTCGCTGACGCCGAGGACGCTGGCCCGGCCATGCCCACCCTGGAGAACGGGTACGTCGACCCGGCCTTCCGCCAGGCGCACCAGCATTCCAGCGGCCGGCACCTGTCCAGCGACGACTGGTGGCTCACGCAGCCCAAGCGCGAAGACCTCGGCGAATTCCTCGCAGCTCACCTCCTCACCGCCCACGCCACCAGTGCCCCCTTGGTCATCCTCGGCCACCCCGGCTCAGGGAAGTCACTGCTGACCAAGCTCCTTGCCGCACGACTACCTGAGGCAGAGTTCTTCTGCCAGCGCATCGAGCTACGCCACATACCCGCGGACCTGGATGTCCAAGGACAGCTCGAAGTATCCCTCAGGCGCTCCACCGGCAGATCCATCCCCTGGCCCGAGGCCGCCGCCCCTGGCACGGTCCGGGTCGTTGTCCTGGACGGCTTCGACGAACTCCTGCAAGCGGCCTCTGCCGACCACGCCCGCTACTCCAACTACCTCCACGACCTGGCCGACTTCCAACTACGCGAAGCCGAACTCGGCCGCCCTACGATCGCAGTCGTCACCAGCCGTACCGTCGTTGCCGACCAGGCCCCTACTCCTCGCCTGAGCACCGTCATCCGCCTGGAGCCCTTCGACGACGACCGCATCGGGCACTGGGTACAGGTCTGGAATACCACCAACCGCCGCTACTTCACTGCACGCGGCCTGCAACCCTTGACCCGCGACGTACTGCAGCCGCACAGCGACCTCATCAGCCAGCCCCTGCTCCTGCTGATGTTCGCCCTCTACGACGCGTCGTCAAACGCCTTGCACCAGCTGAAAGGCGAGGACATCGGCCGACTCGACCTTTACGAACGACTGTTGACCGAGTTCACTCGCCGTCAGGTCGCCAAGCACAACGGCGCCCTCCCCCATCCAGCCGAAGCTGCTGCAGTAGAACACGAACTGCAGCGCCTCGCCGTGATCGCCGTCGGCATGTTCAACCGGCGACGCCAGGGCATCACCGCCTCCGAAGCCCACGCCGACCAGAGCGCACTCCTCGACACCGACGCGGTCCCATCACCGCTGCTCTTCGGCAGCTTCTTCTTCATCCACGAGGCCCAAGCCGTCGTTACTGGCCAGCACAGACACTCCTACGAGTTCCTGCACGCCACCTTCGGCGAGTACCTCACCGCACGCCTCATCATCGATGAACTGAAGCACCTCCTGCCCGCCGACACACCTCATCCCGCTGCCGTCGCCGATGACGACCGGCTGCACGCTCTGCTGTCTCACGTACCGCTTGTCGAGCGGGCCGAAGTCGCACGGAACCTCACTGGTCTGATCAGCAGCCTCAGTCAGCAGCAGCGCCACCACCTCACCGCCCTCCTGATCGAATTGTTCAAAGCAGCCACCGGCGATGTCACCCGACCCGACCAGCCGGCCTACGAGCCCCTCCCCGGCCGCCGCAGTGAACGCGAGGCCGTCTACAGCGTGAACCTGCTCCTGCTGACCGTGCTGGCAAAGGACTCCGTCTGCGTCTCACGCCTCTTCGACACGCGTAACCCGATCGACTCCTGGCGACGCCAGAGCATGCTGTGGCGATCCCAGCTCAGCGAGACCTCTTGGATCACCCTGACCGACACGCTCACCACAGAGCTGTGCACGGACCCGCACACCCGCGACCCCGACGTGCGTGTACGGCTGCTCCCCCCCAACTGCGCAGACGGCCTTGCCTGGCCCGCGAAACCAGATTCTCAAGCCCTCCACGCCGGCCCCTACCGGCATCCCGAGCCGAGCAACCTCCTCGACCTGTACAGGGCCGCCGCCTTCACGCACGACATCAGCTCGCTGCACGTCCTGCACGCCGTGGCACCTCTGGCACAGCACCTTCCTACCACACTGGAGACCTACCACGTCACCGACGATCAACACACGCGCTCCGCCGCGCACACTCTCCTCGCCCTGCTCGACCCGCTCGCCCCTACCCCGTTCACCGCCGCGGCAGAGCTTCTCGACCTTCTCAACGCCTTGCCCGCACGGGAGCGCACGGCGGCCGCGGACATCCTCGCCCGCTTTCTCTTCCATGCCGTCACATACCAGCCCCTCGGCGCTGTCGCCGACGTCCTGGACCAGCTCACGTCCCTGCGCGCCACCGCCTCACGCGGTCTGGGAGTAACTACCTGGCTGATCCTCGCCCAATGTGCCCAAGCCCTTATCGGACACCCAGACGCGCCGCACGCCCAGCTTGAAGCCATCACGGCCCGCTTCGGCCCCCAAGCCCCGGCCCTAGACGGTGCCGGATCCCTGCAGCGGCTTCAGTGCCTGCTCATCGAGGCCGGCACAACAGCCACCTGGAGCGCTGTCGAACGCCCGACTGGCGCCACCGTGCTCACCACCGCTCTCGAACTCCTCCAGCAGGTCTCGCCGGTGAACAGGCCCGCGCACACGGTCATCGACCTCCTCCGCCTCGCACAGGACCTCGACGCCGTGGACTGGCTGGCCGAACACGCAGAGCCGCTGCTGAGCGCACTCCCTCCTGACGGACTCCTCAGACTCCGCCCGACAGATATCAGCTGGCTCCGCTCCATCGTCCACAACGAGAGCCTGCTCGCAGACCTCGACCGGATCCGCAGCCGCTGGCACCGCACGTAACCCGGTCCGCCCCGGCAGTACCGGACGGCATCGACCTTGGGGCCCGGCTCGGAGGCGCAGCGTTTAACGATGCGGCGACCCGCCGTCACGTGGCGAGCGACAGGGTCCTGAGACTTGCTGGCTCTGCGAGGACACCGTGTGTAAGCAATGCGCGCACATGGACACCGAGTCGACGCGGCCCATGCATGGCCAGCAGGTACCGCGCTCCGAATGGGGCTTCGGCCGTCCGCGTTATCCCGGGCAGGCCCGCTGTCGCCTTCGGCAGCCTTGCAGGCCATCCATCTGGAGACCTCGTCAGCGAAGCGCTGATCACTATCGTTGCCCGTCTCGACCACCAGATAGACGGCGAGACGGTCATCGGTGTCACAGGCCACAGCCACTCCCCGTAGCCATTCGCGCGCTCTCCCTCGCAGAGACGACTTCAGTCGCAGCGAGCGTGCATCGACCTGCAGTGAACCCTCGTGCACGGAGTGGGCGTGCTCGACACCATCCGCCAGCGAGAGGCCCGTCCAAGAAGACTCGAATGAGAAGGCCCGCGATCTTCTTCCACTGATGTGAAGGTCACGAGCTAGGGCTGCTCGCGGGTTTGTGACCAGTGGCTTTGCGCCGCATGGTGCTGGTCGGCAGGGATCGGCGGACGGCCCCAATCCAGGACGTGGAGGCCTGTTCTGTGGATGAGGCCGGCGTCGAGTTGGAGGAGCTGGATGGGGGAGCGTCCGTGTCTGCGCAGCCACCTGAGGCGGCGTTGCTGTTCGGCTTGGCTCAGTGTGTGCCAGTGGTCGTAGTGGATGCCGGGGGCAGCGCCGGGGTTCTCGCGGGCCCAGGCGCGCACGAGGGTGGTTTCGTCTGGTGCGCTATGCAGGGTGATCAGGGCCCAGGCGGTGTCGTACGCCAGCGTCGGCCCGTGCCGGGCCATGAGACGGCGGGTGCGCAGCTGGCGCACAGGCGCCAGGAGCCAGCGTGCGGTGTGGAGTTTCATGCTGGTGTGCTCCCGGGATCGTGAGGGCGGTGCCGAAGGACGGCTGCGGTGGCCAGGCGCCGGTGGCCGAGGGCCGTGAGGGTTTGGACGAGGGCCTGGACGAAGACCTCGCGCTGCTGCGGGGTGTGCAGGGTGGTGACGAGGTCGTCGGTGAAACGCCGGATGTCACCGCGCAGGTCGTCGTCCTGCATTTCCTGCGGAGCAGGCAGGCCCTTCAGCGCCTGGGCCAGGCTGTCGAGGTCGTTGAAGCGGTCGGGGAACTGGGCCATCCACCACACGCGGCGTAGGTCCGGGTCGGCGAGCACCCGCTGCAGCTGGGCCAGGCGGTGTAGCTCCTCACCGTGTTCGAGGTCTGCTGCCTGCTGCCGGCGGGCATGTTCCTCGGCCAAGGCGCGGTCCGCGGCCGTGACGCTCAGTTCGGCCGTGCCGCTGACCTCCAGCCCGGGCATGGGGTAACCGCGTTGCAGCAGGGAGTTGGTGGCGTCGTGGGCCGCTGCGAGATCCAGGACGGAGTGCCGGCACAGGATTCCCGCGGCCTGCCGGCGCAGGTGCTCACGAGCTGGCACCGCCAGGTCGCCCCCGCCCGTGTCACCGGGATGCGTCCACTGCCAGCTCCCGGTGATGCGGACGGTGAAGCACACACTGCTGATGTGGCTGGCCATCCGCGCGTCGCTCAGCACGAGCGGATGAGCTGTGCCCGCGCCTGCCGCATCTGCTGCGAGTTGGGCCGGTCTGCTGCGCCGGCGCAGCAGACTCACGCCGCCACGGCGGCGCCGTCACCGCCGGATCGCGCCATGGCAGTGGGGCTGGCAGGGGAGGCCACCTCGGAGATCAGCTGGGCGAACAGCTGTGCGCGCCGGGCCCGTCCCAGGTCGGAGCTGTCGGGCGAGCCCACCAGCAGGCCGGAGGGGCCTTCCTGGCCCAGATAGCCGCGCAGTACCTGCGCCGCCAGGGGCAGGACCTGGTCGTCCTGGAGCTTGGGCGAGTCCAGCCAGGCCGCCAGATGTTGGTACGCCGTCTGTGCTGCCGTGGGCTCCTGCAGGGCCGCGCGCCAGCCGCGGACGAACAGCTGACCGGCCAGCACATCAGGAGTGTCGACGGCCTCGCCGGTGCTCTCCTGGTTCGCGGACAGCGGCAGGAGGATGTCGCTGGTGATGTCGGTCAGGGCCAGGAACGTGCCCGATCCGGCCTTACGAATGGTGCTGTCGCTGGATTCGGCCCATTCCACGATCTCCGACAGCACCAGGACGCGTTGCTCGGGAGTGCTCACCAGGGTGCGCACCACGTCGGCGACGGCGTCCCGGGCCTGGGCGTCATCGCGGGAGGCCAGCAGCCGCAGCCGGGTTAGGGCGACCCGGGGGTACCGCTGGCCCAGCTCGCCCGCGCAGACCGCAGCGACCGCGGCGATCAGCTGTTCGCTGGTTGTCTTCTGCTGGGCCCAGTCGTACAGCTGCTTACGTACGGCGACGCCGGCGACCGGATGGAGCGCCATGGTCTCCAGGATGTGGATGGCAAGCTGACGGTGCGCCACACGGTCGGTCTCGATCCACCGCCTGGCCACGGACAGCACGGTCGAGCCGCCGGGCAGCAACGACAGCGGCACCAGACAGTCGGCGATGCGCTGCAGATGACGAACGGCGATCTTGTTGGGTGCGCTGATCTGGGAGGCCCACTCCAGCAGCACGGGCCGCAGCTGAGGCCGCTGCCGCCACACATACTTCAGCGCAGCCCCGGACAGCCCACGTTGCTTCTCCTCCAGGGAGATGCCCTCGTCATCCGTGTACGAGGCGTCGATGGCCTTCAGCCGCTTGTCCAGGTCACGGCCGGATAGCGCACCGCCACGCGGCAGCTCACCACCGACTTGCGTGAACAGCTGGTCCGCGGCCCCCAGTACGACGGCGGCCGGAGCTCCATCCAGCAGGGCGGCCGCGATCAGCAGCGCGCGCTCCTGCAGGTCTCCCGGCGCGGAGTGCCGCTCGAACCAGGTTTCCAGATGCTTCTGCCAGTCGGTGAACTGCTTTCCGACTGCGGTTTGGCCGTCGTCCTTGGCCTCGGCGATGAGCCGGGCCAGCCGGGCGCCGTCGGATGCCGGCGCCTCGGGGGCGAGCAGGTCGTTGAGCGGATCGTGCGTCAGCCAGTCCATCCGGCCAGCAGCGAGGTGGCGCAGATGGGCCTCGGCGACCTTTGCGGCCGAGGGGCGCGCGAGGTGCACGGTCGGCACGGTCGCGAGGGCCTTGGGGTTCCAGCCGTTCGGATCGGTCAGGATGACCAGAACGGCGTCGGCGGCCTGGGCCTGCTTCTGGTAGTCGGCAAGCCCGGTGTAGAAGTCCTCCGACATATCGCGGTAGTCCGTCAGATCCAGGATGCAGGCGCGCCCCTCTGCGTGGGGGATCTGCTCGGTGCGCGGCTGGTCCCAGTCCAGGACCAGCCAGCTGATCTGCTTCCTGGGTACCCCCGCCTTGCGCAGCGCATGCAGCGCGGCGGTGCGCCGTCCCGTGCCGGCCTCCCCGCTCAGCACCAGGACGTGGCTCTTGCCGTAGGGGCGGCTGAGCATACTGACGGCCTGCGCCACTTGGCCGGATTCCTGCGGCCCGGGGGGATCGACGAACGCGTGTTCCGCGAGGTCCAGTTCGCCGTCGTCGACACTGGCGCTGCGCAGGTACTGCCAGCCCCGGACGTACTGGTGGTGGTGCTCTTCGTAGTCGCCGGCGACCTGCGTCACCTGGGCCTGGCCGGACGCTTCGATCTGCTGCTGCACCGCTGCGGTGCCCTCGGCGTCGGTCATGACTGCTCCTGGCTGGGGATGTAGTCGCGTCCGACCTGGATCAGCCGGGCGTTGCCGCTGGCCTTGCCCTTCTGGCGTACGGCGCCGCTGCTCTCGTTCGCGGTGGTGGCCTTTGTGCTGTGCTGAGCGGCCTGGCTGGGGCGGCCGTCGGGTACGGCGCCGCTGTCCTGCGTGAGGTAGGGGACGAGTACCGAGGGGACCAGCCCGGGGACGAAGAGCCAGCAGGTCTGCTCAAAGCCCGGCTTGCCCTCGACGCGGGCGGTGGCCCGGTGGAAGTGCTGCCCCTTGAGAGCTGGCGTGCGGCCCGCGGCGACCGTGCGGCCAAAGACGGTGTCCGACACCACGGCAGCCAGCAGCACTCCGTGGTCCACCGCGGCGGTCATGGCCCGGCGGGCCGCGTCGCTGTCGACTAGTCGGCAGGCGTCGTTGGCCGCGTCCCCCCTGTGCTCCGGCGGCGCCAGGGGACCGACGTGCACGCTGGCCCGCAGCCGGATCGTCGGCGCGCTGGCCAGCCGGGTCTGCTCGCGCCGCTCGAGTGCCTGACCGAGGTGGACGAGGAGAGGGTCGATCAACCGTGCCGCGTGCCGGGCCGGCAGCACGAAGATGGCACCGTCTCCGCGGTCCTTGACGGCGCCGAGCAGAGTCGCGTCGCCGATCCCGCACTGAGCGAACACCGTCGTCAGCATGCTGTCTAGATCGGCCCGCGCGGGCGCCATCTTCGCCTCGGGGAGCTTGCTGTACTCCTTCATGTCGACGGTCAACAGAGCATGCTCCGGCGGCACATCGGTGACGTCGGACGGGACGAGAGAGGGCATGGGCAGCAGCCTTTCTATCGTGTCGGGGAAATCCGAGTGGGTGTGCTGCCTCATGCTGGACGCGCCCGGGCGACGGCGGTGCCCAGTGCTGGGCACCGCGCCGGTGCGGTCGGTCACGTCTGCGCGTGAGCGTGTGACTGGATCGATGTGATGTCGCGGATGATGAGTCCGCCGGCGGCCTCCGTGGCGAGCCATCCCTGCTCGCGCCACGGTTTCAAGGCCGTTCCCACGGCGTTGCGGGACGCGCCGATCAGCTGTGACAGCTCCAGTTGCGTCAGCCGCACGAGGCATTCGCCGCCGCCCGCCGACGCGGCCTGGAGCAGCCGTGCGAGTGCCGAGGCCAGGCGCACGGGCACGGCCGAAGTGGCCATCTCGAGACGTACGGTCTCCGCTTCGCGTACCCGCGCGATGGCGTGACGCAGCAGCGCGGCCTGCAGATCGTGGCGGTCCACGAAGGCCAGGAAGTCAGGGGCGGGGATGATGTGCACCCGGCAGTCCTCCGCGGCGATGACCGACGCGGTGCGTGGCTGGTTGTCTAACACCGCCAGCTCGCCCAGCAGTTCGCCTGCGCCGCGTACCGCCAGCAGCGTCCGTTCGCCATGCGATCCGGTGAGAGTGATCAAGGTTGATCCGGAGACCAGCAGGATGACGTGGGTGCCCGGATCCCCCTGCCGTAACAGCACGCTCCTGGCCGGGCGCACACGGACCGGAGCCAGCTGACACAACTGCGACCAAAGATCATCACCGATGACCGAGACATGCGGCTGATACATACACCCCCCGAGTGTGGTACCCGTCACGCCATGATGCTCTCAAGCAGTGATGTATCCGCTCAACAATCCAATTCCGGCCATGCCTATGGCAGTTGCCGTTAAATCGACTGCCCACTTCACCGCACGGAACTTCCGCTGAGCCAAGCCGGCGAACAACACCAGCCGCTCCGCCTCCGCCCGCGCAGGACGGCCAGAGCCCATCGCCGAGAATGTCGACACGAGTTCCTCGGCTCCGCTCTGTTCCGGGACAGGACCTACGAACACCCTGAATCCACCGCGCCGTGGCAGCACGGGGCGGATCGCGGACAGGGCAACGACGAGTGCCGCACCAAGAAGAGCCGCAGCACACGCCAGCGCAGCCACCGACAGCCAACTGGACCCCGGCACAGTCGACAGCGTCGCAGCGTCCACGGCCAGCAGACCGCCAGTCACGCCGCACAACGTCGTCGCCTTCGTGTCCGCCCGTTGCATCTCAACGAACATCTCCGCTGCCGCATCCCCAAGCCGCCGGCAACCCGTGCAGTCAGCTGGAGTGAACCCCCCGCCCATGTCAGCCACGTCGTTCCTCCATCGAGGCTTCGGTTCAGCATCACTCGGTTTTGCTCCACACCGTGACTCTGGTGCGCAATTCCTGACGCGGCATCGGCTGAGTACGCGATGATCGCCTGAGCGGTCGCCTTTCCCGTCGTGTGGCCGCGGGGGTGATGT
>NZ_JBWKFL010000061.1:0-38671 GCF_056434305.1 Streptomyces sp. NPDC044061
TCGAACGGCTCGCAGTCTTGGCCATGCACCCACCGGGACCGAGAGGTCACAACCCTACCTGTGAGGGCTGCAGGAACGATGGTCGCCTAATGAGCGGTCTGGCCTTCCTGTCGACCAGCAAGGGCACGGTCCGACACCAGAACTCGCTGTGGTTCCGTGTGCGGTAGTGCTCACCTGCTGGTAGCTATGTTTGCCCGACGAGCGCTCGACTGGCTCCGCACAGCACGCCTAGTTGGTCAGACGCTCGGAATTGCCACCAGCGGTGATCAAAAGCGTGACAGGACTGTCCGGGCCGATGCCGACGCGCTTCAGCAGCTGTGGCGCGTGGGACTGGACGAGGGCGGCTAGGCGTCGTTTCAATTCGTTGATTAGGGCCGCCAACTGCTGGATACGTTCGGCCAGCAGCTGCAGGTTTTGAAGCTTTCTGCACCAAGGAACAGCAAACGGCCCCGCCTCCCTGCCACGGGCACGAGACGGGGCCGCTCAGCTGCGTACGTCAGGTCGCGTTAGCCGCGCGCTTCTCCCGGTCACGCAGCAGCTTGCCGAACACCTTGTCGCGTTCCTCCGGCGGCATCTTGAACAGGAGCAGATTCCCGGCCTCGTCACCGTCGTGGTACGGGAACATCTTCGGCTCCGCCCGGTCCGTCGGCACCACAACTGGGGAGGTTTCTCGCGGCTCGGGAATGCTGTCCGGCCGCTCCGCTGGTGGCTGGGCCGGGGTGCCGTTCAAAACCGGGTTTTGAACCGGCGCAGCCGCAGCGACCGAAACCGGCTCGGGCTCGGTTTTCAAAACCGGGTTTTGAAGACGCGGCTCGACGGGGGTACTGGGCGGCGTCGGCGCGGCCGCCTTCTCCTTCAGCTCCGCCACCCGGGATCGCTGCTCGTCGTGGTTGCTGGTCTGCCCGGCCAACTGCCGGGCCTCCTTCACCTTGAACGTGCCGGCGTCGACCTCGTCCTGGATGTCCGGGGCCAGCTTCAGCAGAGCGAGGCGCTGCGAGACGTACACCTGGGACTTGCCGATCCGCCGGGCAACCTCCTGCTGGGAGCCGTGCCGCTCGACCATCACCTGCAGGTACTCGGCCTCCGCAATCTTCGACAGAGCCTTGCGGTGGATGTTCTCGATGATGACGGCCTCGTCGATGCGGCCGCCCTCGCCGAGCTGGTCCTGGACGCGGATGTCGATGCGGGTCCAGCCGAGCTGCCGGGCGGCGGCCAGGCGGCGGTTGCCGGTGACGACAACCCAGTCCGCTTCACGTAGCAGCTTGCGTGCCGCGGGCGAGGCCTGGGCAACCGCTTCGGGCTTGGCCTGCTGGAAGACGGGCCGGGAGACGACGGCGAGAGGCTGGAGCTGTCCGATCTCCTGCATGGAGGCTTTCAGCTCAGCGAACTCAGGGTCGTCGTCGCTGTAGTCGTCCTCGGGGCGCGGGTTAGAGGGGTTGCCGACGATGGTGTGCATGAGCACGGTGACGGGCGGCTCCGCCGACTGGCTCGGCTTGTCCTGCTCAGAGGTCCCTGTCTTGCCGCCGCCCCCGAGAAGCTCGCTCCAGTCCTTCTTCTTCGTCGCCGCCATCAGCGCTGGCCCTTCTTACCGGCGCCGATCTCGAGGGACAGCTTGTAGAAGTCCTCACGGGCTTCCATCGCCACGCGGTTCTTCTTGTACTGGGTGACGACGAGGCCTTCGAGGGCGGCGCGGGTATGGACCTTGTAGTGGCGGATGATGGTCTTGGCGAGGTTCCAGCCCTGTCCGAGGACGTAGTTCTTCGTCTGCTCGAGGTCGCCTTCGCCGTCGCGGGGGTCCCAGTTGTTGATGACGACCCAGTACTGCTTGCCGAGCGGCTTGACGACTTCCTCGATGGTGTCCCGGGTCGGCATGAATCCAAGGGGTTCGGGTTCGATGGGGACGATGATGTCGTCGGCGACGGCGAGGACGGCACGCATGGCGTCGGCGGCGGCGCTGTCACCGAAGGGGTCGCCGGCGTGCTGCTTCTCGTCTTCGGGAAGGTCCATCCAGCCGGGGGTGTCGATGAAGGCGTGCTTGACCTTGCGGGACCTCTTCAGCTCGGGGAAGAACGCGAGGTCATTACGGGACTTTGTCTGGATGAAGGAGAAGGGGAGGTCGTCGCCGACGCGTTCGGACCACCAGGTGGTGGAGCCTTGGGGGTCGGCGGAGACAGCTGCGACGTAGTCGGGTTCGTCGTCGGGGGAATCGCCCAGGACGTGGGCGGTGATGGCCGCAGTGTTGACGGTGAGAGTCGACTTGCCGACTCCGCCCTTGCGGTTGATGAGCGCGGTGATCCGTGCCATGGGTGGTGCTCCTGGTTCCGTGTACTTCCCGGCCCCGGGTGGGGTCGGTACTGGCGGACCGGGACAGCATGCCATGGAGGGGGCGTGGGGTGGGGATGTGGGGCTGGGGTCGGCGCGTCAAAACCCGGTTTTAGAGCCAGCCGGCTCCGGTTTACCGCGTTGATTGCCCCTGGCGGGTTCAGACAAGGCAGGCTGAGTTTTACGGCCTTGACCTTTCCCCGGAGGGGTTCCCAGCGCTCGCCCACTGGGGTTCCTGCTTCGTCGCCAGCTGCCCTTCGGGATGGCTCCGTTGAGGTCTTACACCGGCTCCACAGACGTTTTAGCTCTCCGCCAGCCCGGCGGCGAGGATGTTCTTCGCGGCGTTCACGTCACGGTCATGTGTGGTACCGCAGTCACAAGTCCAGGAGCGGACGTTCAGCGGCAGCTTCTCTTGGATCGTGCCGCAGCTCCCGCACAGCTTGCTGGAGGGGAACCAGCGGTCCACAGCCACCAGGTCGCGCCCGTGCCAAGCGCACTTGTACTCCAGCATCGACCGCAGTTCGGTCCAGGACGCATCGGAGATGGAGCGTGCCAAGTGGTGGTTCTTCAGCATGTTACGCACGTGCAGGTCCTCGATTACGACCGTTTGGTTCTCACGGACGAGACGAGTCGACAGCTTGTGCAGGAAGTCCCGGCGCCGGTCTGCGATCCGGGCATGGATGCGCGCCACTTTGGTCCTGGCCTTCTCGCGGTTTGCGGATCCCTTAGTCTTACGCGACAGCTTCCGCTGTGCTTTGGCGAGACGCTCGCGGTCACGGCGTTCGTGCTTCGGGTTGGTGACCTTCTCACCTGTCGACAGAGTCACAAGGGACATTATGCCGGCATCGATGCCCACTGCGTTCCTGCTGGTTGGTGCCGGGGCGATGGTGGCCTCGCACAGCAGGGATACGAACCAACGTCCTGCAGCGTCCTGGGAGACGGTCACCGTAGACGGCTCTGCCCCTTGGGGCAGTGAGCGCGACCAGCGTATGTCCAGCGGCTCGGACATTTTCGCCAGATACAGCTCCCCCATACGCCAGCGGAACCCGGCACGCGTGTAGGTAGCGGACTGCCTGGCCTTCTTCTTCTTGAAGCGCGGGTACCTGGCACGCTTGTCGAAGAAGGCCGCAAAGCCCGTCTGAAGATGCCTCAGTGTCTGCTGAAGCGGCACCGACGACACCTCTGCGAGGAACGCCGTCTCAGACTGCTTCTTGAGCACCGTCAGGGCACGGTCGGAGTCGGCGTACGAGATTCGCTTGCCGTGCTGTAGGTATGCCTCGGTGCGGAGTTGCAGCGCCCAGTTGTACACGAAGCGGATGCAGCCGAACGTGCGGGACAGCTCAGCTGCCTGCTCGTGCGTCGGGTAGAAGCGGTACTTGAAAGCCCGCCTGATCTGCTGCATCACACTTACACAGTACTAACTGTCTGTGTAACGAGGTGTTGTCTCAGGCGAATTCAAAACCCGGTTTTAGCCGAGCCGGGGGACGCGACGGTGTGGGGCCAAAACCGACTCTTAGCCAGCCTCGTCGTCGTCCTCGCCGCCCGGCTCGGCGTAAGCCTGGCCGTCGTCCTTGTACACGGCCTCCTGGAATAGCTGGGCGTGGTCTCGGACAACTGGCGGCCGCGGGTAGTTCGTCTTGGCCTTGGTCGGCAGGACGGTGGCGGGCATCAGATGCTCCCGGCGATGGTGAGGACGGGCACGACGGTCGCCGGCTGGCAGGCGGGGCAGACCTCGAGAGTGGCCATGCAGATGAGGCCGCGCATCCAGTCGTCCAGGAAGGCACGTTCCTGGACGCCCTCGGCGTTGTGCCAGGAGTCGGGGTAGCGGCTGACGGTGGTGGGCTGGCGCATGGCGGCTCCCTGTCGTGCTCGGTGATCGCGATCAGGTTGTACCAGAACCGCCGAAGCATTCCCTCTGTTCTGGCAGTCCAGCGGCGCATGGAGATGTCGGCTTGCTCGGCGAGGGCTGCGGTGTGACTGGCGCTGCGGGAGACGTTGCGTATGAACGCCAGGCAGACGTCCGCTCTGAGCGCGACCGTCTCCATGTTGCGACGGAACCCGGCCGAACGGTCGAGGACGCCTCCGGTCCGCCAGTTTGCGGGGCTGCTCCACATCGGCATGGCATTCCTTGCCTCGTAACCAGCGGGCGTAGCAGTCGGCATGCCGGTCGGCTCCGGATGGGCAGGCGCTATGGACGACGAGCATGGGGCTTGGGCCAGCGTTGACGAGTTCTTGTTCCGACGCGGCACCCGTGGTGGTGACGTCGCCCTAGTCACGGCTACGGTCACGAGGATTCGGTAGGACTTGGTCAGTCGAGATTCCCTCCCTTCAGGCGACGTCGGGATTGAGGCGGGGTTGGGCGAGCCCGGCCTGCATATGGATGGCGTCCAGGCACAGGCGGACTCCGTACAGATCGGTGACTCCTTCCCCTCATGAGAGGGGGCTTCTCGCTATGCCAGTGTGGCTTCGCGACGGACCGGCCCGGCCCGTAGAGCGTTCAGGGCAGCCACGGTTTCGGCGTGCACGGTGTGGCCGCATGCCTGACTGTGGAACGTCTCCTAGGTGGGCCGGTTCTCCTTAGCGGTGCGTCCACTGGGGCACCGCCGGGAGGTGTTGCGGGGGCCCACCGCCATCCCTTCCCGTCCAGCCCATCCGTGCGTCTGGGCTCGGTTGAACAAGTCAGGAGCCTGGTCAGAAGCCCCTTCAATGTCCTGTCTGTGCCACCCGGCCAGTGCCACCTCCGGCTAGGGAGGCGTTCACCGGCATGGCAGTAGTGGCCCCGGAAGACGTCATCGGCCGGAACGTGTTCGGCGGGTGGACTCCCACACCGACACCCTCCACGTCGCGATCGGCAGCGACAACGGCGGTCACCTCGCCACCACCCCCGCCGGATACGTCGCCGCCCTGGCCTTCATCGACGCCACGGCAGCGTGATCCCGATCGGCGTGGAAGGCATCCTTCTATGGAGCGGGTTTCACCCGCGCCGCCCGCTCGCACGGACACCGGGTCATCGAAGTCAACCGGCCTGATCAGGCCGAACGCCGCCGCATCAGCAAGTCCGACCCCATCGACGCCTACGCCGCCGCCCGCTCCGCGGTCAAGGCCCGCTCTTAGAAGCTCGCCGTTTGCTGGATCGCCCGCGCGAGTGTCAGCACGCGCGTACCGAGGCTCGGCTACGGCGAGGTGGGGGAGTGACATGTTCTGCTTCGCTGCCCTGCGGCGGTCGGCAAGTCGCACCTGTTCGATGCGCCAGTAGTCTCGCTCCGCTTCGTGGCGTTGACGTCTGCGCTCTCTCGTGCCCGCAGTACCCAAGCGGTCGGCGACCGCCGACCATCCCGAGGCGGGATCCGTGCAGTCTGAAGTGAGTACACCGATGCCTTCGAGTGCAGTCGGGTAGAGGTGGTAGAGCTCTCCGATGTGGCGTACTAGGCCGAGCGTCTTGAGCTTTCCCAGCTGGCGGTAGGCGGTTGGGCGAGAGATAGAGGCGCTGCCTTGGAGTTCTGCAACGGTCTGCCCGTCACGTGCGGCCAGGGCTGCCAGGATGGTGAGCCCGCTGCCGCCGAGTCCGTGGTGGGCGAAGGCGTCGAGGTGCATCGCCTGGGTGGCTGTGTGTGAGTCGATGTCGGCGTGGGCGTGTGTCTGTCTCAGATCTGAGCCACCCATGGCCCCCCCAGCCTTCGGCCCTTGAGGGGTGGACCAGGTATGAGACGTGGTGCGAGGGACGGGCGAGATCAGCATCCAGCGTGCGCCCTCGGTGGGGGAGCCCTTGTCGAGTTGGCGCAGCAGTCTGGTTTGCAGGAGGCGCTGGTTGGAGTTGCGTGCGGTGGTGCGGCTGCAGCCCATTCTCTCGGCGAGGTCGCGCTCGGAGACGGTGTGGTCCCAGCTGCCTGAGCGGCTACAGATTTCCAGGCGTGCAAGCATGTTGCGCAGGTCGGTCTTCCTTGCGGTGCCCGTCCAGGGGGTGCACTCGATCCGTGCGCGGAACGCCGCTAGGGCTGCGTGGAAGTCCTGGCGACTGGTAATGCGGTCGGTGGACTGAACGTACTGCTGCGCGCCGTCCCAGGCCCGGTGAAGCCAGGCGGCTGCTCTGTCGTATCCGCGGCGGTGCTGGAGCATCCGGGCGTGCTGGCCGGCTTTGTACGGACCGTCGAGGAGGACCTGGACGAATGAGGCACGGCTCCACCCCACGCGGGCGGCGTCGGCGGCCAGGGCGCGGGTTACGGCCCAAGCGTGGTCGGCGGCCGCGGTGTTCTTTCCCCCGCGTTGCAGGTTGCCCATTGCGTAGGCGTCCTCCTGGTCCCCCAGGTGGAGCAGCTTGTGCATGCGCGTGGACAGGGGCGGCAATTCTGCGAGGAGCCCGATCCGCCGCTGGGGCAGCCGCAGCTGGTTCATTGGTGCACCACGGTCGCGGTCGGCACTGAATCCCTGTAGCGGCGGGCGAGCTTGGCTCGGCTGGAGCATCGCGGGCGCGGTGTGGGTCCAGATCGCCGAGGTGTGCGGGGAAGGGAAGGTGCCTGAGGAGCAACCCAGGCACAGTGGGCGCTTATCCGGCTCGTCATGATCACGTCGTTCCTCCGGTGCGGCAGGCTGAGCTAGCCGGCGACCGACGTGGATGGCGGGGGAGTCCTCCAGCGGGGGTATGCGTGGAGCCGTGGCCACGGCGCGAAAGCTGTATCGAGAAAAATGCAGAAGCGGAGGAATCGGGCCGGGGTTGGTGACAAGTGGCAGCCGTCTGCTGCATCATGAAGGCGTTCCGTTCCCTGTGGGATGGAACGTCGAGGCCTCTGGCAGGGCCCCGAGCTCCAGAATGGAAGTGGTTTCGCCCGGCTCCCTGTGAGAGGAAGTCGGGACTCGCTCGACCGGCATGTCGGGCGATAGCGCAAGGCCGGCGGTTGATGGGGTGGTGGCTCACCCCATCAAGTGCGAGGCCGAGCCCGAAGGTCTGACAGATCGCTCCGGGCCGCGGGAACCTAGGTCATGAGACGCTCCCCAGCCGGTCCCCTTACCTGGCCAACAGCCACGTCATCCTCCTGTCTGCGGCGGACACAGCCGCCTCGGCTGAGGCGAACGTGAGCGTGCACCCGCCACCTGAACCGCCGCTGCTCGGGCGCCCGAAAGACTGCTGCCAGGCCTGCAAGGCAGGCCTGAACCCCGGCCTGCTTCACGCCGCGTAATCTGCAACGATGCGCTCCTGGTGCCGGATAACCACGCCGGTCCCAATGGCGGCCCGGGCGGCATTGAGGAGCAGACGCCCATAGGCGATCAGAGGAGAGCCGTGAGCTCGCTCAGGGGCCAGGATGCTGACCGCTGCGACCACGCGCGGCTCGGCTCCGGGAATGGCTGGGGCACCGGGCAAACGTCTGAGGGGGACAGAGACCAGGACCCAGCCAGGGAGCGGAGACGGGGAAACAGCTACCTGGGTGGAACGTATCTGCTGGAGGTCTCCGCGCAGCGGCGTGTCCTCGCTGACGAGATTGGCCAGCATGGCAAGGCCCGGCGCGTCAGAGTCAAGGGGTGCCCGCCTGAGCTCGTCAACGGCCTTCGGGATGACTGCCAGAGCAGTCCGGAACCGAACGGCACCAGTTCCGGCGGCCGCGATGCACAGTCGCTCACTCGTCACGGGCGCATGGGTATGCAGCAACACCACCTGCTGGGTGCGCTGGTGGAGCCCCTTCAGAAGCCGACCAGCACCGAGCAGGGGAGTAGCGCAGGGGTGCAGCAGTTCCGGAACCTCTGCCGACGCCGCTGCTACGGGGCGAAGCTCCCAGTAACCGTAACGGGGGCGGTCACACAGCCCCGCTTCCAAGAGATGGCGCAGCCGACGTTGGACCTCGGAGTCATCCAAGTTGGTGCGCCCGGAGACAGCTCGGAACTTGTGAGGGCCGGGACCAAGCTGCGTCAGCGCGTGTAGCACCGCATAGGTGCGATCGCCCTCCCTTTGTCGATGAGAGCTACCTGAGTAGTTGGTCATCATCCCTCCCGAAAGCGCCAAATCAGCACGCCTGCACAGGCGTTGGTGCTGTCGGTCTGTGAACACGATCTCTACCGCGAGGGTGAGCGCTTGACCAGGAACACCCCCTTCCGGAAGGGCCCTTTCCTGTCACTGATCGTGAGAGTCGGACTGGAACCAATACTGCAACTACACAGATATACTGATTGATCCCATTGCTTTCGGTGAACAGTAGCGGTGAATCTCCGCACTCAAAGGCGGCATATTGTCGATAGATAGTCACGTTCCACTCAAGAACCCTGGACGCCCCTGGCGGGCTCCCCGCACCGCACCGGCCCTTGCGTGGCCGACGGGAAGCAGTCGGCAATGCAGAGGGGCGTGACTCACTTTCCAGATGCAGGTCCCCAACCTCACCCGCACCGCCCCCGATCAGGCACAGTCCGACGACCACGCACGCCGCTACGCTCCAGCCTGCTCCCCTACTGCAAGATTCCTGTGATCACCCCGAGCCTTGCAGATGCCGATACCCGAGGAGAGCGGCCACGAGCGAGGAGACCGCCGC
Organism: Streptomyces sp. NPDC044061; assembly: GCF_056434305.1. Classification (NCBI taxonomy): domain Bacteria; kingdom Bacillati; phylum Actinomycetota; class Actinomycetes; order Kitasatosporales; family Streptomycetaceae; genus Streptomyces; species Streptomyces sp. NPDC044061. The sequence continues at coordinate 8,835 of NZ_JBWKFL010000061.1, forward strand.
GAGCCGAGCGGTACGAGAAGGGCGACTGCGTACATTGCCTTGCAGGACGACGGCCCCTGGCTGATGGCCATGGCACCCGGTGGGCGGGAGCACATGGATGAGGACGACGAAGATCCCTGGACGGAGGAGCCGACGGTGTTCCTCGACGGGGCCCACTGACCATCTACAGCCGCTGCCCGGCCCTTGCCGAGCTCGGCATGAGGAAGCCGGCCGTGGCGGCCCGTGGCAGTGGAGCGAGGGCCTTTGGGGGCTCGACGCGATTCCCCTACTGCACGGCGGCCGTGCGCCCGCTCGCGCTTTGAGCGGCCCCTAAGTTCGTCGGCTCGGCGACGCGCAGCACGGCATCACGCGGGGCGGTCAGTGCGTGACCGGACGTTTCGATGCCCGTTGTCTGCCATTGCCTTCCGGATTCACTTTGCCCTCGTACGGTCACGGCATTCTCGGGGGCCAATTGAACTGCAGGGGTGGGCATGAAGAACATGGCAACCGGCCGTATCGCTGCCGCCGCGGCAATCTCCGCGTGCCTCACCGCCGGAGGCATGGCGATGGCGGCCAACTCGACCCAGCACACCGCCTCACTCGCGACGCGTGCCGTCGCAGTCGAGGGCCAGCAGGACAGTGCCCTCGCACGGGCATTCGATGCGGTCGATCGCAACACCGCCTGGCAGCTCACCGGCAAACTGAAGCTCAACTTCCCGACCTACCACACCGAGGGGATGGTCCAGGCTGGGAGTCACATCTTCCTGTCCGCGGTCCAGATCATCCAGGCCACACAGAAGTACCCCACCCCACAGGGTGGGTACGACCGCACTCCCGGTCGCGGGATCGGTCATGTGTTCGTGATGGACCGCGAGGGACACCTGCAGCGGGACATCGTCCTGGGCGAGGGAGACATGTACCACCCCGGTGGCATCGACTCCGACGGGAGATCGGTGTGGGTGCCCGTTGCCCAGTACCGCCCGGGCAGCAGCTCCATCATCTACCGCATCGACCTCAAGACCCTCGACGTCCAAAAGGAGTTCGAGGTCAAGGACCATATCGGCGGCATCGTCCGGGACGAGGTCACCGGTCACCTCGTCGGCAACACCTGGGGCTCGCGGCACTTCTACGAGTGGAACGAGCAGGGCCGACAGATCGCCGACTGGGACAACTCCGAGTACTTCATCGACTACCAGGACTGCCAGTACGTCCCGGACCGCAAGATGCTCTGCGGCGGTGTCACGAACCTGCCCCAGACCCCGACCGCAGGCGGAACCGACGCCGTCTACGAACTCGGCGGCATGGCCCTGATCGACCTGCGCAGCCACCAAGTGCTGCACGAGGTGCCCTTCCAAAAGTGGTCGAGCGCCAGCCATGTGGTCACCCGCAACCCCCTCAAGCTGGCGGCCGACGGAGGCACGATCACGATGTGGGCCGCCCCAGACAACGGCGAGGAAGGCAACGGCACCGAGATCCTCACCTACCAGGCGAGCGTGCACCCGGCCGGCTGATGTGCCGGAGCCCGGGCGCGGCAGGGCGTGGGCGAGCATCGCGACGCCTGCTCCTGCGGCGCGCAATGGGAAGGCGCCGACTGCCATGGGCGGGCGGCGCCTTCCCCTTCTGCTTTTGTTCACTCGATGTTGAAGGCTTGACGCGCGTAGGAACTGCCTCCGGGGCCAAAAATCCCCAGCGTCGGTTTCGCCTGCAGTCGAGAGGAATCCCATGCAGTCAGGCAGGAGAAGAACAGCGCTCAGATATGTGGCAGTTGCCGGTGCCGCGGCTGTGGTCGGCAGCCTGCTGGCGCCGTCCGGGGGTGCCGCGTACGCGGTCTCCTCGGACATCGTCATCAGCCAGGTCTACGGTGGCGGCGGCAACTCCGGAGCGCCGTACACGAATGACTTCATCGAGCTGTACAACCGCGGTACCAGCACGGTGTCCGTATCCGGCTGGACGGTCCAGTACGCCTCGGCGTCCGGCTCCACCTGGTCGAAGACGACGCTGTCGGGCAGCATCGCGCCGGGCCACTACTACCTGGTCCAGGAGGCCGCCGGCGCCGGAAGCGGCGCGGCGCTGCCCACCCCGGACGCCACCGGCAGCATTGCGATGAGCGCGACCTCCGCGAAGGTGGCCCTGGTCACCAACGCTACCGCGCTGACCTGCGCCACCGGCTGCGCGACCCAGGCCGGAGTGCGGGACTTCGTGGGCTACGGCAGCAGCGCCAGCTCGTACGAGAGCGCGCCGACCGGCACCCTGTCCAACACCACCGCAGCACTGCGCACCGGCGGCGGTTCGACCGACACCGACAACAACTCCGCCGACTTCACCGTCACCGCGCCCAACCCGCGCAACTCCAGCTCCAGCGGGGGCGGCGGGGGAGGCGGTAGTACTCGTATCCGTGACATCCAGGGCACGGCTCACGTCTCGGCGTTGAACGGCCAGCAGGTCAGCGGTGTGGCTGGTGTAGTGACCGCCAAATCGGCCACCGGCTTCTGGATGCAAGATCCGCAGCCCGACACTAACCCGGCCACCAGCGAGGGGATCTTCGTCTACACCAGCACCGCCCCGACGGTCGCGGTCGCCGACTCGGTGACCGTCGCCGGGACCGTCAGCGAATTCCGCCCCGGTGGCACCAGCGGCACCGACAACCTCACCACCACCGAGATCACCGCGCCGACGGTGACGGTCGTGGCGAGCGGTGCGACACTTCCCGCGCCCACCCTGATTGGCCCCGGCGGCCGCGTTCCGCCGGCCACGGTGATCGAGGACGACGCCACCGGAGACGTGGAGAACAGCAGCGTCTTCGACCCGGCGAGCGACGGCATCGACTTCTGGGAGTCGATGGAGGGAATGCGGGTCGAGATCGACAACGCGGCCGTGGTCGGCCCGCGCACCAGCTACGGCGAGATCCCGGTCGTCCCGCAAGGCAGCACCACCCGCACCAACCGCGGCGGCATCGTGCTGCAGTCCGACGACGCCAACCCCGAGCGGGTACTCGTGGACGACACACTCGCGACCACCCCGGCCGCGAACGTCGGCGACACTCTCTCCGGCGCCACCACCGGCGTACTCGACTACTCCTTCGGCAACTTCAAGCTGCTTGCCACCAGCACCCCCGCGGTGACCAGCGGCGGCATCACGCCCGAAAGCACCCAGACGCCCACCGCCGGCGAGCTGTCCACCGCCACCTTCAACGTCGAAAACCTCGACCCGTCCGACCCGCAGTCCAAGTTCGACGGCCTTGCCGGGCAGATCGTGACCAACCTCAAGTCGCCCGACCTGGTCGCCCTGGAGGAGGTCCAGGACAACAACGGCGCCACCGACAACGGCACGGTGGCCTGCGACCAGACGATGAGCAAGCTGATCGCCGCGATCACCGCCGCGGGCGGCCCCAGCTACACCTACCGGCAGATCAACCCGCAGAACGACGCCGACGGCGGCGAGCCCGGCGGCAACATCCGCCAGGTATTCCTGTACCGCACGGACCGCGGGCTGGCCTTCGTCGACCGCTCCGGCGGCACCGCCACCACCGCGAACGCGGTCGTCAACACCGGAGGCGTGCCCTCGCTGAAGTACTCGCCGGGCCGTATCGCCCCGACCAACTCGGCGTTCTCCTCCAGCCGCAAGCCGCTGGCCGGCGAGTTCACCTGGAAGGGCAGCACGGTCTTCGTCATCGCCAACCACTTCAACTCCAAGGGCGGCGACCAGCCCCTGTTCGGACACTCTCAGCCGCCCACGCGCTCCTCGGAGACACAGCGGCACAACCAGGCCACCGTGGTGAAAAACTTCGTCGACCAGATCCTGGCCGTCGACGCCAGTGCCTCGGTGATCGTGCTGGGCGACCTCAACGACTTCGAGTTCTCCCAGACCACCGACATCCTCACCGCGAACAACGCCCTGGTGGACCTGCCCCGCACACTGCCCGCCGCAGAGCGGTACACCTACGACTACGAGGGCAACTCCCAGGTCCTCGACCACATCCTGCTGTCGCCCGGCCTCGCCGCCAAGGCATACGCCTACGACGTCGTCCACGTCAACTCCGAGTTCGCCGCGCAGCTCAGCGACCACGACCCGCAGGTCGTACGCATTCCGCTGCCCTGACCCTCGAACCCGGCCGTTGGGGACGCCTCCGGCCATCCCGGATGCGTCCCCGACCGCCCCTCGCTCGCGGCTGGCTGAGGACTGCTTTCCACCACATCAGCTCAGGTGCGTGCCTCGGCAGCGCTGGGCCGAAGCTTCGCCCGGAACTACACCGCCTTCGCGACCCATGATCTGCTCTATCAGCGCTTCTGCGCCCATCACGCACATGGCTTCCGCGAGGGGGTGGGCTGGCTTCCGGTCGTGGAGAACGGCGACATCGCGCTCAAGCTCACCTCGATGAGGCTCTGGTCCTGTCGGGCTGGCTGGAGCGAGTACAGATGACAGGTCTCTGCTGCCTGATCGACGATCTGGCCGTATGGGCCCCGATCCACGAGATCGCGGGAATACTGGACAAAGCGCTCGCTGATTCTTCGACGCCGACTGCGACGAACGTCTGGAGACTGCCCGGCACCGTCTGTGGACGGCCATGGGTAGCCCTGCCGAAGAGCAAGACGGCTGAGCTGCCCTTGCCCATCACCAGCGCTTCCGCGAAAGCCATGTCGTTTGGGAACGCCGGCCCGCGGCGTTCCCAAACGACATGGCCACTCAGCGGCCCACGATCTGCCACCTGCACTGCGACAGGACATTCATCCTGTGCCGGGAGGGTGAAATGACCTGGTCAGCTGAGGTGTGAAAGAGCAGGGCCTGTCGTCGTTGGCGTGGTGATACCACTCATCGCACTGGCAACCAAGGGGCCCTGTTGGTTCCGTATCCTTCCGCCGGACCGGAGTGGGAGCAGGGGGCGTGGTTCAGCGCGGACGGCGGGGACCGGTTCTGCGCAGGCGGACGTGACGTTGGCGGCGCGGGGGACTTGGTGTCGAGCGGCAGGGCCGCGTGGGCAGGACGGTGCACCGTTGTCTCGGACGGTGCAGTCCAGGGCGGTCTGCTTGACCGGTATGGGCGGTGCCGTGGCATCCCAAGGTGGTGATGCGCGTTTGGCGTTTCGGTGGCTACCAGGTGGCATTCAGCTTCAGTACACGCTGTTTCAAGATCGTGTCGCCAGAGTTTCGCCTTGTGTCTATCTCACACTCGCGTGCCGGCGCCGCCTCTGTATGCGCTGCGGCTTTGACGCTTTCAGGAATGCTGGTGACAGGGATGGTTGCCGCTCAGCCGGCGGCTGCCGCGGACCCGGCCGGCTACCAGAATGTTCGGATCAACGAGGTCACCTCGTCGAACAGCGACACGGTGGAGTTGTACAACACCGGCTCGATTGCAGTGAGCATCAGTGGCTGGAAGATGTCCGACGACACTTTCTCGCCGCAGACGTTCAGCCCGTCCTCCAGCACGATCCCGGCAGGCGGCTTTGTCACCTTCAACTCGCCCAAGGGGCTGGGTGATTCGGACAAGCTGGTGATCTACACGGCCAGCGGCGCGGTGGTCGACCGCGTTGAGTGGGCCACCAACAAGGCGAAGCCGGCGATGGCGCGTTGCGGTGGCGACGGCACCGGGGGGTGGGTGACCACGACCGCGGCGTCCACGTTCGGCGCCCCGAACGCCTCGGGCTGCCCGTCGTCGATACCGGCGGCGAGCCAGGTGCGGATCAACGAGGTCACCTCGGACGGCGCAGACACCGTGGAGCTGTACAACGGCGGAACGAGCGCGATCAGCATCGGGTCGTGGAAGTACGTCGACAATGACACCACCCACTCCCCGGTCTCGATCTCGTCCTCCTCGCCGAGCGCGACCAGCATCCCCGCGGGAGGCTACGTCACGTTCAATTCCACCCTCGGTCTGGGCGACAACGACTCGGTCTTCCTCCTCGACAGCAACGGCAACACCGTCGACTCGGTGACCTGGGCGACCGATGGCGCCAAGCCGTCGGACGAGCGCTGCGCCAACGGCACCGGCTGGTTCCAGACCTCCACGACCGCGACACTCGGCAGCGCGAACTCCTGCTCAGGCAGCGGCGGTGGCGGTCAGCTGCTGGGTGGCGGCGGCTCACTCACCAACGGCTGCACCCCCGAGGCGCCCTCCGGTACGGGTTCCACCCCGGCGGGCACCCTGGCGTGGCCGGGCGGGCTGGACGTCACGATCGCCGACAACGTCTGCGCGTTCACCACCTCCACCGGCCCTGAAGGCCGGGACCTGAGCGGCCTGGCGTTCGACCCGGCGAACCCTTCGGTGCTGTGGGCCGCCAAGAACAAGAACTGGCTGTACAAGCTGGTCAAGAGCAACGGCAAGTGGATCCCGGACGCGTCATGGAGCGCGACTGGCAAGCAGATCCGTTTCACCGGCGGCACTGGCCAGCCGGACTCCGAGGGCCTGACGGTCGGCGCCAACGGCCACATCTACGTGACCTCAGAGCGTGACAACACCAACAACACGGTCCCCAAGGACACGATCATGGAGTTCGACCCGGCGGCGACCGGATCGACGCTCACGCCGATCCACCAGTGGGACATGACCTCACAGTTCCCGCAGCTCAACACCGGCAGCAAGGACGACGCCAACCTGGGCTTCGAAGGCGTCGGCTACGTACCGGACAGCTGGCTGACCGCGAACGGCTGGGTCGACCCGCTCACCGGCACGGCCTACAACCCGGCGAACTACCCGCTTCACGGGTCGGGCCTGTTCTTCGCCGGCCTGGAGTGGGACGGCACGCTGCATGTCTACGGCCTGAACTCCGACGGCACGTTCACCACGTTCGGCACGATCACGACCGGCAAGGACTCCGTGATGGATGTGACGTTCGACGCCGGAACCCAGCGCATCATCGCAACCTGCGACAACACCTGCGGCGAGACGCACACCTTCATGAAGGTCAACTCCAGCGGCGCGATCGTTCCGGACGTGACCTACACGAACCCGGCCGTCATGCCGACCGACAACCTGGAGGGCTTCGCGATCGCGCCGACGTCGACCTGCGCCAACGGCTTCCGCGAGGCGGTCTGGAGCGACGACGGCATCTACGGCTTCGGCTCCGGAAGCTCTTCCTACGGACACGCTGTCTACAGCGGCACCTTCCCCTGCTGATCCTGCCAACCACGGGGAGACGGCTCACGCACGGGGCCGCTCCAAGGCAAGGCGCCCAAGCAGTACGCAGCGATGAAGCTCCCGGTAGACGGGGTGACGACCAAGACCACCCGCTGACTGCCAGGAGCTTCGTCGTGCCTGCCTCGGGACCGCCATTCGGGCTGTAGACGCCGCACGCAGCTCACAGCCGATCGGCAGCGGCCTCATCCTGGCGTCCAGCCGTGCTTCGGCTGCTTGGGGTCGGAGCTGTTCGAATTCCCCGGATCTCGCGTGCTGCCGAAAGTCGTGAACGCTGTCGGAAGTCATGAACAGAGCCACCACCCCGTCGCCCTGGCCCACGCCGAGGCACAGCTCACCACCACGCGCGAAGGGGCGACGGACCACATTGACACCGACCTGCGCGACTCCGACGCCATCCTGGAGCAGGCAGCCGAAACACCTCCTGATCAGCAAGGGCTTCGGGTTCGGCGATGTGCAACTCACCCTCGTCCTGGGTGTTGTCCTGGGCTGGTACGGCTGGGCGATCGACCTGATCGGGACCTTCGCCAGGTACCTGATCGGCGCGCTGTAGGGCATCGGCCTGATGCTCGTGGGCCGTGCCGACCGTTCGAGCAGGATCCCGTTCGGCCCGTTCTTGCCCACCGGGACGCTGGCCGGCGTGCTCCTTGGCTCCCCCGCTCCTGAATCCGGGCTCCCGGAGCCAGTGCTGTGTGCTGATGGCGCACGGGTGCGGGCTTCGTGCTGACTAGCCTGGATTCGCGCCGTCGTGGGCGGCTGCACGGCGAGAGAAAGTCGATGGCCGACCAGGCAACCAGGTCTCCTGCCAAGGCGAATCCCAGCACCCTGACGTTGGAGTCCCGGCATGTCCACCGGCATGTTCGATCCCGCCGCGGAGGGCGTCCAGGCCTGGCAGATCTCCCTCCTCGCTGACGACGAGACCGTGACCCGGGTGCGTGCCACGCACGGCCAGTATTGGAAGGTCGACAACCTTGGCGAGCGCCTGGCCGACGAGGAGCCCCTAGCTGCAGTGGCGGCGGAGCAACTCTTCGACAGCGACGGCCAGTTCCGCCCCGAGTACGAGACCTTCGTCGACCTGCCGGGCAACGTCCTCGTGGTCGAAGAGCTCCCCGTATCTCCGAACCTTGGGACGACCCGTGGATTGTCGCCGGGTTGACCTCCAGCATCATCGACCGGCTGACCGATAACCAGTACGCCGTGGTCCTGCCCCGGGTCTCCGGTGGCGCGGAGAGGCCCTTGTCACGGAGGCGGGCGTCCTGCTGAGCGCCGAACCTTTCTGACGAAAGCTGATCACCGACACGTCGCTCGCTGCCCCGAAGAGGGGGCGCATCGTCTGCGCGAGCACCTGTGCTCCCGCGCCCGCTACGGTGGAGTTGACCCCTTGAGCGAGGACTGGGTCGAGGACGACGACGAAGGGCAGGTGCTTTTTCGGGTCACTGCCGCAGGTGCTCTGGCACCAAGGCTCTGCCTGGCGAGGGCAGATGGCCAGGGCCTACGACGACTTGGCCGCCGACTGTACGTCCAGCGCCGAGGTAGAACCGCGGAGCACCGGCGAGGAGACGGTCCTGCACCTCGGGATCGCCCGAGCCGAGGAGGACCAGACGTGCAACCGGCCGCGGCTCGTGCAGGACACCGTGGCTGGCCTGCCCGAAGACAGAGGGGACTTCGACTGGGGCGCCTGCTCCGACATCCTCTTCCTGGACCCCGATGTGCTGATGCTGTTCGACCACTCCCTCGACCGGATTGAGGACGCCGAAGGCGGCATTCATCAGGCACTGGGCATGGCTAATCTCACCCCGCACGACTGGTTTGCCGCCTTCGACCCCGAGCAGTTCCGCGACTCCGATCGCGGATTCCGCCACCCATGACCTCCCCCCAGCGGGACGGATACCGGCGCCGTCACTCCGATGCGGCGCCGGATTCGTCCACGGGGGGAGGCAGGGTGCGCAGGCGTTCGCATAGATCGGCCACGTACTCGGCGGGGCGGGCAGCGAGCAGCCCCTCCAGGCGACTCAGGCGGGTGCGGGCGGTAGCGCGCAGTCGGCTCGGCGGCACTCGGTCGAGGACGTCCAGGGCACGCTGAGCAGCGTCGGATGGTTGGCCGGAGGCCTCGGTCTGGGCGAGGACGAGGGTGGCGGCGGCCCATCCTGGGGCTCCGATGGTGCAGGCGGCCGCGGAGGCATCGGCGCGGGCGCGGGCCTGTTCGGTGCGGCCCAGCGTGAGGTGCGCCTCGGCCTGGTGCAGAGCCAGTTCGGGCTCGTCGAAGCCGAAACGCCCCGGCGCCTGTCCGGCCGGGTCGGCTTCGAGTTCGGTCAGTGCCACGTCGAGGGCCGCAGTCGCCTCACGGTCGCGGCCCTGCTGCGCGAGGGTGGGCAGCAGAGCCCAGGCATGGAGTTGGGCACGGACCAAGCCGGCGGGGGCCGCGGCCACGCCGCGTTCGGCGTACGTGAACGCGGCGGTCAGGTTGCCGGTGTGGCGGGCCACCATGCTCTGTGCCCCGTACGCCCACGCGGCCAGCGCGGTGTCACCGCACCGGTTGGCGTACGACACGGCGGCGCCCAGGTGGGTGCGCGCGCCAGCCGGATCGTCCAGGTGGAAGCGTCCGGAAGCGAAAGGGCTGGTGGAGCGGGCCAACGGCTACAGGGGCCCTCCACGACCGTCCGGCTCACCGAACGCGGTGACGGGCTTCTTCTGGAGGCCGAGGAACGCCACTTCGCCCTCGTGCCCGTCGACGGCGACGAGTACCGATACACCGGCTGGAGCGAGCAGCGCACCCTCCAGCTCCGCGCCAACCACGTCGTATTGCACGCCCGGCACGGGCGCGCCCTGACCAGCCAACACCTTCCCTTCCCGGCCGCCGCCTGACGAAACGAGGACGAACACATGCTGAACAGCTACGACGACTTCACCGCATTGAGCGAGATCATCGTCGGGTCCGCGGAGAACTACGTGGGCCACGACCGGGACCTCACGTTCGAGTTGTTCTTCCACGAGGCCATCGGCGGCTACCGCTCAGACTGGGCCTACCCGCGCCTGGCCGCCCGCGGCAGCGCCCAGGCCGAGACGTGGAAGATCAGCAAGCGGTACACCGAGGAACTCCACGAGGACGTCGAGAACCTCGCCGCCACGCTCGCCTCGCTCGGCATCACCGTGCACCGGCCGCTGCCGCTGCCCGAGAGCGCCTTACCGATCGCCGGGCTGGGCTGGCAGGCCGCCCCGAACCCCGCCCTGAACGTGCGGGACAACACCCTCATCCTCGGCGACGAGATCATCGAAACGGCGCCCGCGATCCGCAGCCGCTACCTGGAAACCCGGCTGCTGACCCCCGTCTTCCGCCAGTACGCGGACGCCGGCGCCCGCTGGTCGACGATGCCCAGGCCCACCCTCACCGACGCCAGTTTCGACCTCTCCTACGCCCGGGACGCCGCGACCACGCTCGGCGGGCCGACCGAACCGATCAGCGACCCGCAGCCCAGCCCGTACGACGTCGGCATCGAGATCATGCTGGACGGCGCCCAAGTCCTGCGCCTGGGCCAGGACCTGATCGTCAACATCGCGCAGAACAACCACCGGATCGGCGCCGACTGGCTCCAGCGGCAGGTAGCCGGCCGCTTCCGCATCCACCGGGTGTGGCGCATGGCCGACAACCACATCGACAGCATGCTGCTGGCTCTCAAGCCCGGGGTGTTCCTAGCCCGGCACGCCAGCCTGCGCGACATGCTCCCAGAAGCCTTCCGGACGTGGAAGTTCATCGTGCCGCCCGAGCCCGAATCCGGCAGCTTCCCCACCTACGACGACGCCGACCTGGTCCTCACCAGCCCCTACATCGACATCAACGTGCTGTCCCTCGACGAACAGCGGGTGCTGGTCAACGCCGACTGCACCAGCCTGATCAAGACTCTGGAGGGCGAAGGCTCACCAACTTCATTAGTTATCCCTGGTTTGTGCATTATAGTTGTGTGCATGGAGTTGCTGCGGATGTCCAAGGCTGCGCAGCGTCTTGGGATACACCCGATGACGTTGCGTCAGTGGGCGTTGGACGGCAAGATCCCGTTTACGTGGGTCGGGCGTGAGCGCCGGTTCTCCTCGGTGGATGTGGAGAGCATGAAGCGCGGCAGTGACTCCTCAACTGCGTGTGGGCGCCTGGAGTTGCTGTATGTGCGTGTGTCCGGCTCGTCCGGGCAGGAGGCCTCTTTGGAGGCGCAGGAGGCCGAGCTGCGGGCCACCTCCACGGGGGAGATCGTCAAGGTCGTCCGGGACCGTGGTTCGGGTCTGAAGGAGAACCGGCCCGGTTTGAACCGGGTGTTGGGCATGGTGTCGGACGGCACGGTGACCGTGGTGCGTGTCACGCATGAGGACCGGTTGGCCCGGTTCGGTGTGGGCTGGCTCGAGCGGTTGTTCGCCGTGTACGGGGTCAGCGTGGAGGTGCTGCACCCGAAGAAGCTCGGCGGCCGGGATGAACTCCTCGAGGATTTCGTCTCTTTGGTGACGATGTTCGCGGGCCGCTTGTACGGGATGCGTAGTGCGGAGAATCGCCGTCGGCTGCTGGCCGAGTCCGGGCAGTGCGATGACGGGGACCGTGCCGCGTGAGCAGGAAGCTGCCGCTCGCCGACGGCGAGATCTCCCGCACAGCCTGCGCCCGTACCCTGGTCCGGTTGGGCGTGGACGAGAAGAGCGGCGAAGTCCTCACCGGTGCCGCTCTGGTGGAACGCGTGGGCTGGTGCGCCGACCTGGTGGCGGACATGACGAGCACGCTGCTGGCCGCGCACTGGAACACCACCGACGTGGGCGTACTGGCCTCCGGGGAGGATGCCGGGGGCCGCAGGCTTCCGTCGAATGCGTGGATGGCGCTGCGCCGCCTCGGATGGCCCGTCGCGCCGGCCGAGGGCATCCAGGTCAATGACCGAATCGTGCGCATGGCCCAGGAGACCGCTGGTCGTGCGCTGCGATCGGTGAAGTGGCGCGCCGACGTGACGGCTGGGGTCCTGGCCTCCTGGCCGACTAATCCGACCAAGCGTACCGCCGTCGAGTGGGAGGCGGTGCGTGAGGCGATACCGGGCGGAGAACACCTGCCGTCCAGCATCATCCGATCCCGCACGCGCCAGATCGCCACCTTCGAGCGCAAGCACGGACGTCTTCCTGCCGGCCTGTTCGAGCTGGAGCCAACTCCCCGTGTGGCCAAGATGCTGCTGCTCGCAGCATGCGACAGACAGCAGGCCACCGTCGAGCGGACCGACGACGGGCAACGGGTGCTGCTGCGATTGCAGCTCCCCACTCGGCCCGACCCGCAGAAGTACGCGGACTGGGCGTGGGTGGCCTGCCCGATCACGTTGCCGCCCACGGTTCCGGCGAATGCGGTGATCCACCTGCCGACTGTGCGTATCGCGGGCGGGAAGGTGCGGGCTGATCTCGCCTACACCCACGCCGTGCCCAAGGCCCAGCGCACCGGCCACACCATTGCACTCGGCGTGGACTGGGGCCTGAACACGCTCCTCAGCGCGGGCGCGGCCCGGATACACGAGGGCGGCCAGATCACCGCCCTCGGGGCGGGCGCACAGTTCCGGGCTGCCGGTGTGCTCGCCAAGCAGTACCGATTGCGCCGCATCAGTGAACGTCTGCACGCCAAGACCGACCACTACACCCGGCTCACCGATCCGGCGGTGAAGGCCAAGGCGGGAGTTCTGGCCGAGGAGATCCGGCGCGTCTCGCAGCGCCGCGCGAACCTCAACGACGCCCTGGCCTGGGCCGCCGCCCGCTGGACCGTCGATCAGGCCGTCGCCGCCCAGGCCACCGTCATCTACCTGGAAGACCTGCGGTCGATGGAAGCCGGCGGTATGGGCCGCACCCACAACACCCGCATGTCCCAGACGGTGCGCGGGCAGATCGCCGATCGCATGCGGCACCTTGCCGCCGAAGTCGGGATCGCCGTGGTGACCGTGCCTGCGCGCAACACCTCCAAGCACTGTCCCCACTGCCTCACGCCCCTGCGGCACCGCAAGGCACCCGACCGGCCCACCACGCACGGATGGAAGTGGGCCATCTGTCCCAACCGGGAGTGTGGTTGGCAGGGCGACCGCGACCAGGGTGCCTGGCGGCGTATCGCCGCACGCGGCCTCACCCACCAGACCAAGACCGTCACCGACCGCGCCACTTCCACCATGGTGATCCGCACAGTGGTGGACGCGATGGAGGCCCAGGCCGTCATCACGGCCGCCCCGAAGGCCAGCCGGACCAACCGGTCGAAGACCGGTCCCACCCGGCCGCGAACCAACCGCCTCACGCCCAGGCGACGTGAGGTCCCCTCCCCAGTACGTCCTTCGGGCCGTGCCGGCCAGCGTCCGGAGGGACACGCACCAACGGACCGGACCCGGCTGCCCCGCGCAGCCCACCGGCACCAGAACGTGACCACGATCAGCACACCCACCACACGCCGACACCGGCCACACGGAGCAGCACTGGGCGCGGGATTCCACCTCCACGCCCACGCCGCCCCACCAAGATGGGCAGAACCCGCGTCGAACCCCATGGTTCGCATGGGATCGCTTAGCTGATCAGAGACGCTTCACCGCGATTCCCATCCGGCACCGGCACCGCCGCCTGTTCGGTGGCGGATTCCACTGCTTCAGCTTGGACACCCGCCGCGCGGGTGGGCCGGAGGACTACCGGTGAGCGTGCCGGTCCTGCTGCTGGAGGCGGCCGGCTCCGAGTCCGAGGCGCTCGCCCGGGCCGCGGCCGCCTCCGGCCACCACGTGCACGCCGTAACCGACGCCGCCACCCTCGCCACCTACCCGGGCGAGCTGCGCCAGTGCCTGGCGGGCTGCCTGGTCACCGACTTCACCCGGCCCGACCACGCCCTGAAGGACATCACCGGCTACGGTCGGCGGATCGGCGTGAAGGCCATGCTCACCGTCAACGAGTACCTCACCGACCTGGCCGCCCGGGCGTGCGCGGCTCTCGGCCTGCCCGGCAACGATCCCGAACGCGCGGCCGCCGCACGCAACAAGGCCGTCATGGCGGCCGCGTTCGAAGCCGGCCACGTCACCATGCCCCGCACCACGATCGTCGCGGACATGCGTGAGCTGCGGTCCGCGTCCGGTGCGGTCGGCTTCCCGTGTGTCATCAAACCGGCCGACGGCGCCGGATCAGCCGGCGTGACCGTGGTCACCGGCCCCGAACAGCTGGAGCTGGCCTGGCACGCTGCCCGCGCGGCGAAGGCAATGTACGGAATGCCGCGCGATCGCCGGGTCTTGGTCCAAGAACACGTCTGCGGCAGCGAGTTCAGCGTCGAGTCCGTCACCCAGCACGACGTCACCACCCATGTGTGCATCACCCGCAAGCACACCACCGGCGGCATCCACCGCGTAGAGCTGGGCCACGCGCTGCCCGCCCACCTGCCCGCGGCCGCCGAGCGGGTCCTGCTCGCCCAGGCCGTCCGGGCGATCGCCGCGGTCGGCGTCCGCAACGGCGCCACCCATACCGAAGTCGTCCTCGGCCCCGACGGCCGCTGCACCGTCCTAGAGATCGGCGCCCGACTCGGCGCCGGACACATCGGCGTCCTGATCCAGCACGCGCTCGGCATCGACCCGTGGCGCACCCTGTGGGACATCGCCCTCGCCCACCCGGCCACCCTCGCCCCGGCACACAGCGGCTACGCCACCGTCCGGTTCCTGACCACACCCCACGCGGGACGGCTGGTCGCTGTCACGGGCCTGCCGGAGGTGACCACCACCATCCCCGCCGTACGCGTCCGCGCGCAAGCAGGGGCACCCGTGGGCCCGGCGACGTCCAACCGCGGCCGGCTCGGTCATGTCATCGTCACCGGCCGCGATCGACGCACGGTCGACGATCAGGCCGACTGGATCCTGCGCCAGATCACCATCACCGTCGACCCGGGCAGCAGGACGTGAGCACACAGCCGGACAACCACACGGCCGACACAGCTCGCCACCAGCGCCTCGGAGTTCGCCCGCCTCTTCAGCAACGAAGGACACACTGGTGACACCGCATTCAGCACGATGGCGCACCTGGTCGCTCCCGACCTGCCACCAGACCTCGACCTGTTCTGCCTCCTGTGCGCGAACCTGCTCCACCACATCGCCCAACAGCACGATCTGCACCCGGGGCAGATCCTGGCCGACCTGGGCTGCCGCCGCGGCGGTCCCGGCCTGTGGCTCGCCGGTCACGAACACGCAGCCCTGATCGGCATCGACTTCTCCCCGGTCCCAATCGCCCAGCCCCGCAGCCGGGTTGCTCCCCTTCCGATCAATGCGGCCTTCGCGGCCCAACGGCCGCCTGGTGCTCACAGGCTGGCACCCACCACCCCCGGCGACGAGCGCCTTCCACCACGCCACCGGCACACCGACTGGATCCGTGTGCCGCGCGCGGCAGGATTCACCGAGGCGCAGTACGCCACCGCACCGGCACGGGACATCGCCCACCAGGGCATCTACCGCACCGCCCTGACGCTGCACGCCGAGCCCGACTCGGCGCTCGCCGGGCTGCAGGGCGATGCCCGACGGCGGCTGCCCAGCGCACACCTGCCGCGCCGCGCCGCCGTCACCGCCGTACGAGGCTGACGGAGGCTGGTGGTCTGCGTGCGCGGCCGCCAGCTACCAGGGGGTGATGCCAGCGTCGTAATCGATCGCCGCGGCGACCTGGTTCAGCAGATCCGCTCGGACGGCACCCTGGGCGCGTACCTCGTTCTCCCGCACGATCAGCTTCGCCTTCCGCTTGGCGCGGGCCACCTCAACGGCGCTGTCCAGTTCCTCCGCGGGGCGCCGAGCCGAGTGGCATTCCGTACCAGGAGGCGAAGCTGCTGTGTATGACGGCGGGGCCGGACCAGCAGAGCTCGACCGTGCCATCTGCCGTCATGCGTTCGTGGGCGAGAGCAGCAGCGCCGTAGCTGCGCAGCGCCTCCTGCTTCGGCACGGCCCGATACGTCATGTGGTCCGTCCCCTCGCGTCAGGTCAGCTGGGTCAGAAGGGCAGCCATGGAGGTGTAGGAGTCGCCGATGCCATCGTCCTTGTGGAGACGGTGCCGCTCCAGGCGGATGGCGCCCAGGTGGCGGGCTTCGTAGACGAGGGAGCGCCAGGTGGCGGCGGCGGAGGTGTCGAGGGGGCCGTATGCGTCCCAGAACGCGGTGCGCTCATCCTGTTTGGCGCTGGCCATGCGGATGGTCCAGTCGGCGGCCGGATCGCCGAAGAGAGTGCGGTCCAGGTCGAGGACTCCGGTGATCAACGGTTCGGGTGCCTCGGAGTCGAGCATGGTGTTGACGGTCCACAAGTCCCCAGTGAGCAGGCGCGGTTCGGTGATCTCGTCGAGGACACGGTGGTGTTCTGCGGCGAGGTCCGCGACCTTGCGTACGTCGGCTGCGTCCAGGCCGAGATGCCCCAGGTCGTCGGCGATGGCGTGGAGGGAGGCGATCAAGGCCGCGCTCCAGGTGGGGTGTCCAGGTCCCGCGACTGGACCGAAGTGCGGGCCGTGGACGGCGTGAACGCGTGCCGTGATCTCGCCGAGCTGGGCGAAGAAGCCCGGCCAGAGGTCGCGGGAGTAGTCGCGGAGACGCTCGGGGGCGGGCACACCGGTGAGGTGGCTCTGCACGATCCAGTCCCGGCCGGTGATCTCCTGGGACCAATCGGCGAACAGGACGCGCGGGACGAGGCCGGCGATGGGGGAGAGGTAAGGGACGGTGGCCGCCTCGTTGCGCATCAACTCCCGCTCGGAGCTGAACTGCTGCCCCGGAGCGGGGGCGATGCGCAGGATGACCGGTGTCTCCAGGCTGTCCACGGTGAGCCGGTAGGTGGTGTTGTACATGCCGCCGCCGAGCTCCACAGCAGAGGTAACGCGTGCGGCGTCCCCGAAGGCGCGCTGGCCGATCAACTGGATGTCCTCGGCGGTGACGGGCTGCTGGAAGGCGTGCGGGGCGCGGGTGATGGATCGGAAGTCCATGGAGCTCCTTCATGGGCCGAGAAGGCAAAGCGGCTGGTCAGAAGTAGGCTACGGAGTTACGGGACCGGTGGAGGGTGGCAGTGGGCTTCCCGGCCGCGGGTCCATGCGCAGGAGTTCACCTTCGAGGGCGTACCGGTCGGGTCACCGTGCTTGCCGATCCCGGTGATCGTGGCAACGGCGAGCACCAGGCCCTCCGTGTTGACGATCTGCACCTCGTCCTGGGCCAGGGCGCGGTCCGCGTTGAACTTCCAGGTGCCGCAGCCGGCCTGTACGCCTCGTCGTCCGTCATCCCCTGGCGCCACCGATCGTGGACCGGCCGAGGCGGTAGCCCGGCTCTGTGGGCCGTTCCCGGCCCAGCTGGATTTGAAGCACAACCACTCCTTAACTTGCCTGGCGCACGGCAACCATGTCAGTGCCCCCGGCCTAGCAGACGGTCCCAGCGCGGGGGTCCTTGCACCGTCGCGGCCGCCTTCCGCAGGTCTTCCCACAGCTGGTCGTACGTCTCGGCAGCGGTAGCCCCCCAGCCAGCCGTTCCGGTCGCCCGCGACGATACCGTCGCGGGCGGCGCGCTCTCCCTCGATCGCACTACCAACACCTTGTGGAGCGGCAGGTTCGAACAGCTCGGCGGGTTCATCGCCGTCGACGCCGAACTACCCGGGCCCACGGTCGACATCCAGCGGGCCGAGTTCCCCGCCCAGGCACCGTTCGCCGTCCAGCGGGTAGATGTCGACATCAGCTACGCGGCCTCGTCGACCCTGCGCTACCTCAAGCTCACCTGGCCGGTCCGCAGGCGCCAGGCACTCGGCGCCGCCGCGCCAACGGACGATTTTCGGCGGAGTGGGGCGAGTAGATGTGCAGGCCGAAGTCGTTGGTCACCCCGGCGGCCTCGGGCGTCGGCGGGAGGGAGCGCAGCAGGATGTCTAGCGCGTCGGGGTCGGTGATCGGAAGGTGGGCGTGCAGGCCCTCGCTGGTGCGCGCGATCCGGGCGCTGAGCTCCAGCCGGGGAAGGTCGGCCGTCACCGACTTCACGAAGCTGTCGGCGTCGTACTCTGGGCAGACCGACTGGACTTCGCGGCCGATGCGGGCGATGCGCTCGGCGTTGAGGGCGGTCTCTTTCAGGGGAACCTTCAGGGTCATGGGCAAACCCTCGGGCTGGCTACCGGGCCGCCCTCGTGTTCTCGCCGCAAGTCACCCGGCAAATACGGAGTTGCGGGCGGCGGCCCGGCTGACCGAGGCGCTTGGGACCCGTTGCCGCGTCGCAGGCCGTTAGCCTGTCGGTATGTCAGAGCGTGTCATGCCCGGTCGCACGGACGGCCTGATCACCCTGGTTGCCGCGGACGCTCTGTGGGTCGATTTGACGGCCGACAGTGCTGTGCCGACGGCTTCTGGGGCATTCACCTGCTCTCCTGCACGTGCCCGGGTGGGGTACGTCCTGCTCGGCGGCCATGTGGTGGCGACGGTGAGGGCGAGCGGCGGTCAGTGGAGTGTTCGGGAGGTTGAGGTGCGCCGGGCGGCCGCGGAACTGAACGCGGTTCGGATGGATCGGCAGGACCTGGTCCGCATCGGTCCGTTTCGTGGGGCGCCGAGGCAGGAGTGTAACGAGGGAACCCCTCTGCGTTGGCGCCAGCGCATCACGGGGGAACTGCAGGAGCTGGGCGGCCCCGAGTGGGCAGCACGACCTGAAGTCGGCCGGCCGTACCATCTGGCGGGGATCGACTGGCCACAGATACTCGTGGAGCAGACCCGCGACGGGACACAGCGCACGTGGTGGCTGCCGCGCGCTGTGGTCAGGCTGCTGGACGCGACCGAGCACGCCGAAACGCAGTGGGTGCAAGCCGCGCGGACCCGCCAGGCAAGCGCAGCCGTCACCGAGCCCCCCTCTCACCCCCGGCAGGCCCGAGACGCCGGCGGTCGGCAGACGAGCCCCGAGGGCCCCACCGACTCACTGCGCCCGTACAACAAAGAACTGGAAGGCCAGCTGTACTCGGTGCTCAGCAGGAAGTCCGGTACCTCGACTGGGTGGGCGTGCGCCGTCTGCCGCACTGCGCCCGCCACCGTGCTGGACCACTGCCACGAACACGGCTACGTTCGCGCCCCCGTCTGCCAGTCTTGCAACACACAGGAACGCCCCGACCACCTGTACAGCAACGACATCCGCGTGGCGAACCGCTACACACGCCTCTTCCGCACCGACACCGACGACTGGCTCCGCCACTGGCACCGCTGCCCCGGCTGCCGCGCACGCACCACCCTGCCCCTGCCGCACCTCGCCGCATGGACCGCTTACATAGCCTGCCGATCGCTGCGCCCGACCCACCGCGCCCCCCGCGGGCGCAAGCCCTGCGGTGTCCTGCGCGTGTCCTGGACGGGCAGTCAGAACGCGCCCCGTTCCTGCCTGCTCACTGTCGCCGTCGACTTCTGCCCCTCTGGCGAGCACCGTGTCCTGGCGAAAGTCCCCTACCGCGAAGCCACCGAGCGGTTTCGTGCCTGGTTGGCCGAGGCAGCCCCTGCCGTGGCCGCAGCGGCTGGTCCTGACCGCCTGGACGGCCTCCCTGCCCAGTTCCGGCCAGTCATTGCGGACACCAGCGGCGAGGACCTAGAACTGTTTTGAGTGGGCACCGGGAGACCGGACACCCCACCGTCACCTCGCAGCTGCTGGCCCCCGACGCGGTCACGCCCCAGGGAAATGCGCAGCAGAGGCGAGGTCGCTCACTCCGGGTGAAGTTCCATCGTCACGATGTGTCGACGCATTGTTGGCGGTGACAGCAGCGCTCCGCCAGCCAGGGCAGAGGTTGGGGAGCGTCTTCGACCTCTGACAACCTCAAGTTGCCCTCCGGGTCGGCCATCACATTGTGGTGCCCCTCGGCCATCCGCTCGTAGCGGCTGAGCAGGAACGGCCGACGGCGTGGATGCGCACCTCCTGAGCGGCGGGCCCGCGTAGTCGACGGACGGCTGAAGGTCCTCCAGTTCGGCTGCCCGGGCGGGCCGGCCGATCCGGATGTTCAGCTCCTCCTGCGGCTCAACGAGCCGGCCGGAATTTCGAGCACATGTGTTTCGGTCGTGTTGGTAGCCCTGAGATTGAGCGCGCGCCGGAGCTTGAGACGGCGCCCTGAACTGGACGGTGTTCGCCGACGCCCTCACCCAGGGCGGCTACGCCGGGCCGGTGTCGGTGGAGCTATTCAACCCCGACCTGCGGGCCCTGCCCGCAGGGGAGATCGCCCGCCTGTCCCACCACGCGGCCACCCGGTGCTGGACCCCTGCGGAGGCACACCGATGACCCCCACCCTCAGTCCGGCCGTACGGCCGTGGCGGCTCGCGGTCGCCGGATGCGGCGCCGCCGCCTTCGGACTGCACCTCCCGCTCCTCACCCGCTCCGACGCTTTCGACCTGATTGCCGTAGCCGACCGCGACCCCGCACGGGCCCGTACCACGCAGAACCGGTTCGCCGTGCCCCGCAGCGCAACCCGCGTCGGTGACCTGCTGACCGAAGCCGACGTGCTGGTGATTCTCACCGGCGTACACGAGGACCTCATCGAGGAGGCCCTCGACGCCGGTGTCCACGTCGTCACCGAGAAGCCCGTCTGCCTGGACGTCGTGCGCACCCGCAAGCTCGCCGCCCGGGCCCGGGCCGCCGGGCTGCTGCTCGAGGTCGGGGCGATGCGCGCCCACGATCCGGCGCTGCACGCGGCCCTTGCCCACGTGCCCGAGCCCGCTGGAGGCTGGCTGGTGAAGGCGGACGGCGTCGACGAGGCTGCGCGTCGCCGCCTGCTCCCGGCCGGTTTCTCCCCCTACACCTTCGACCAGGACCCGCCCCAGCCCATCCCCGACCACCTGGAACCGCACCAGGTGACGGCGCTGCAGATCCTGCTGTGGCAGGGCTACCACCTGCTGACCGCCGGCCCCGAGGCCAGGGTCTGGAGCGGCGGTGGCCAAAACCCCGAGCGTGCCGCTGTTCCGGCGCCGGGGGATGGAGCGTGATCTGGTGAAGCGGGCGAGCAGAGCGCCGGATCCAGGGAGCGGCCGTCGACCGCGGTCATCAGGAGAAGTGGGGGATCGCACGCTCGGTGTGAGTCCGCAACAAGGTGCCGGCCCTCGTGAGGTCCTCGGGAGTGTCGACTGCCAAGCATTCGTCCGCGACGCCGAGCATCCGTACGCCGTGGCCATGTTCGATGACGCGCAGCATCTCCACGCCTTCCGTACGTTCCAGCGGCCCTTGGGGGAGATGGCGGAACATGGAGGCTTATTCACGGGCCTGGTTCTGGTGATCAGTAGGGCGGCCCTGCTCGGTAGCTTGGTGTGTTCCACGACATCAAGTACGTACCGAGGCAGGGCCGTTGAGCTGGAACGTTACGACGGGGCTGGGCAAGAGGCAACTGACGGAGTTGGTGGCTGGTGTCCACCGGGAACTGCGGGCGGCCCCGTCAGGGCCGCAGCCCGAGCAGATGCGGGCGCTGGGCCTGTACCGGTCGGTGGTGATGGTGTTATTCCTGCTGCGGCAGAACCCGGTCCAGGAGGTGGCCGCGGAGCTGTTCGGTGTCAGTCAGGCCACCGTCTCGCGGCGCTGGAGTGTGCTGCTGTCGGTGGTGGCGAAAGTCCTGGCCCAGCACGTGCCCGATCCCGCCGAGGCGTCCAGGGGCAGGATCGTGCTGGTCGACGGCACTTTGGTCACCACCTGGGACTGGGCCGGCCACGGCACTTCGCTGTGGTCGGGCAAGCATCGCGATACCGGATTCAACCTGCAGGTCGCCGCCACCCTGGCCGGGGACCTGATCGCCGTATCGGCACCGGTACCCGGCTCCTGGCACGACGTGCGCGCCTGGAACGCCTCCGGATTCCCCGAGACCTTCGCCGACCGCGACAACATCGGCGACCTGGGCTACCTCGGCACCGGCATGCTCACCGGACGCCGCAAACCACCCCGACAGGACCGGCCCGCCAGCGACAAGATCTTCAACCAGTCCGTCAGCCGGCTTCGTGCGGCCGTCGAACGCGCGATCGCTCACCTGAAGGACTGGAAGATCCTCGCCACCCGCTACCGCGGCCCGCTCCACCGTCTCCCCTTCATCGTCAACACCGTCACCGCACTGGCCTTCTACAAAAACACCTGATCAGCCCCGTGAATAAGCCTCATGCTGAGGGCCGTTCCGGTGAAGCCGTAGAGACCGAGCTGACGCAGGTACCTCGGCCGGTCCTCGCGCGGGTAGGGGATCGGCTGCCGGGAGAACATCAGGGCGTTGTGCTCGGCATCGACGACGACCTTGACGACGTGGTGGTCCAGGACGGCACCGGCGTCGTCCAGCTCCGTGTACCCGTTTACCGCCAGGGTCCGGGCGCCAGGTGCTCCATGGCATCGGAAACGGCGTCGATCGCGGCGGGGGAGATGAACGGTTCGTCGCCCTGGACGTTGATGTACGCATCGGCGGGTAGGCGTTCCGCGTACTCCGCAACGCGGTCCGTGCCGGTGAGGTGTTCTCCGGTCCGCAGGCAGGAATGAGTGGGGCGGGGGAGGAGAGCCAGCTTGGCGCGGCCGTTTGCCACCGCCTAGTGCTATGCGCAGCTCTGTCGTCCAGCTGCCCATGGTGCGGGTGCAGCTTCCCATTGCCAGTTGTGATCAGGACAGTCAGTCGCAGTAGGGACTCGGGCGGACGCGACGTCGAGGGCCCGGTGCTGAAAGCTCCTCACTCAGCCTCATGGTCCATGCGTGCACATCAGCACGCATGGACCATGAGTGTCCGGCCCAGGCGACCGAATACTGACTGCAGGGTTCCTGACGCAAGTCCAGGAAGCAGCGCAGCCGCGCCGGTCTCGTCAGGCTCACAGGCCGTCCCGTCCGCCGACGCGCTCGCGCAGCGCGCGGTGAGCAGCCCCTGGACGGTGAAGGCGCTTCGGTCGCCGCTGGCCGCGATGTCTATCACAGCCAGCCCGGGCTCTGTCACATGCGCTGGAAGAATCGGCATCATGAATGGCATGACGTGCCAGTACCCGCGAGGGTTCCGCGACACCTTCGGCTTCACCCGACCGGTTACCTGAAGGGCTGTGCGGGCGGTCGGCTAGTGCCGTCTCTCGGCGGTATCCGAACTGAGAGTAGCCTTCCGGAGGCGGTCGTGAATCTCGCGCTCCGAGGGCCGGAGGGGGGGCTCGGACCTCCGCGGGAGGAGAGGGCCGGTCACTGCGGCCAGCAGGGCCTTCGGGCGCATGAGGGCAGTTGGGGGTACCTTCAGACTGGTCACGTCCCAGAGCGCTGCTGCTGCATTGTAGGAGCCGGTTGCGGCTTTGGTAAGTCGGCGTGCATACCAGGCTGCGAGTCGGTCGGCGGGCTTTGGCTCTGCCCCCCGTACATCCGGGTACAGGACGTCCATTCCAACGGCAGTGGCCCATGCGGTGTCGACGTGGTGGGCCGCGCCTCGAAGTACTCGCCGGGACAGGCCGACGCTGGCGAGGCCGGTCTTCTGCAGCTCGTGAGCGAGGACCTGGGCGCCGAGAGCCGCCACCGACATGCCCTGCCCGTAAGCCGGGTTGAAGGTGGCCAACGCGTCGCCGAGCGGTACGAACCGCTCAGGCCACCGTTCCGATTTCTCGAAGTATCGGCGAGCGTTGCTGGTGCTGCGGCCGCGGCTGACCACCACATCGGTGAGGGCTTCGGCACCGGCGATGAGGTGGCCGACGATCGGATGGGGCAGGCTGAGGGCGTACTCGAGGAAACCCTGTGGATCCTGGGGAGGTTCGCCACCTCGGGTGCCGCCGGCGCTGACCATCCACCGGTTGCCTTCGATCGGTAGCACCATGGCACTCCGGCCGGGCTGGCCGCTGTAGGGGTTGGACTGGATCACGGTCAGCGGCCACGAGTCGGCACCCGCCGGGGTGCGGTAGATCCGGGTGGCGTTGGTGAGGCCGGAGTCGATCTTCCGCTCTTCCACGCCGGTGATGCCGAGGTCGCTGAGCCATTGCAGGTTGCCCGAGCCCCGGCCGCTCGCGTCGACGACGATGTCGGCTTCCAACTCGGAAGGAAGCCCCTGGGCTGCCCCGCTGATTCGAACGCCGTGCACGCGCTGAGCGTTTCCGAGCAGGCCCTCTACGGTGGCCTGCTGGATGATGACGTTGGGCGTGCACTCCAAGAGAGCCTCACGGATGACCCAGTCCAGCAGCGCGCGCGTGCAGGTGATCATGTGGGGTCCGTTGTACCTCCAGCGCTGGAACCATCCGTCGGGAGTGAGGGCTAGCATCCCGTTGCCGAGTGATATCTCGTGTGCCCCTGCTTCTACGAGGCGGTCACGCACACCCACTGGGAGCAGGGCTTCCATGGCGGTGAGGCCGCCGGCCATGAGCAGGTGAGCGTGCTGGCCCTGGGGAACACCGCGCCGGTTTTCCGGTGTGTCAGGAAGTATGTCCCTGTCGAGTAGGAGGACCTCGGCCGTGGACAGTGATCGGGCCAGTGCTGCTGCGGCTAGCAGTCCGGCGATGCCGGCTCCGATCACGATAGCTCTCTGCGACACAGGGTTCTCCTTGTAGTGGTCATGAATCGTCGTCACTGAGTTCTCACCTGCTCCAGGGATGCATGAACACGATTGACAGCGTTCGCCAGGTGGACCAGATTGATGGTTAGACGGAACTTGTCAGGTGGGTCGGCCGGGCCGCTTCCCTTCCCCGACACACGGCAGATGCCGTCGATGATCATCGCTTCCTCTGAAGCAGTGCGCGCCTGCTCTGCGTTCTCGCCGCGCTCCACAGCGGCTGCGAAGGCGGCTCGGCCAACGCTCTGGTCGAGGTGGGCCGTCAGTTGTAGCAGGCCATCGCGGATGTTCGCCTCGAGCTGGTATAGACGGCTGCTCGGCAGCCGCCACCAAAGGTGCCACCAGGTCGGCTCTGCCTTCGGAACTGTGGCTACGTCTTTTACTGCCGTCCAAAGCGGCTCGAGCGCACGGTAATCGGCGAGGCTCTGCCTCTGCGAGGTGGCGGCAGAAGCGAGTCGCGGCAGGACGAAACCTGCGGAGCAAACCAGAGCGCCGAGTGAGGCGGCCGGCGGCGCGATCTTGGTTGACAGAAAGTCCAGGTTGTAGCCGAACCAACGTGTAGCGACAGCGACGACCTTGGCGATCTCGAATCCGAGGACGTCCAGAAGCAGGCCGGCGAGGATCAGCCACAGGCCGGTACGCAGCAGGCCCGTGACCTCATCGCGTATCCACCTCAGGCAGACCACGCTGAGTACGATGGTGCTTGCCAGATGCCCTAGCAGGTAGAGAATGATCATCTCGCGCATGTATGGGGTCGTCGCGTAGTACGTATCAAGGTCACTGAGACGCTCTACGTCTGCGTGCGCGAGGCTGAACAGCACGATGATGGCGATGATCAGTGTGGCGTAGACGGTAACGCTGATGGTCACCATGCGGCGGATCTGTTCTCTCGGGCCGCCCCTCCAGTGGATCAGCAGGATGATCAGTGAGCAGCTGTATGCGGATATCACGCTGTAAGTCAGTGGGGCGCCGACATTGGGAATTCCTGTGGCGTGGTTGACTGCGGCCAGTGTTGCTGGAGCCGCGCAGACGAAGCAGCAGGCTCCGAGGAAGACGGCTACGCGCGTGGGTACGGTGAGCGGCGTTCGTGGAGTCGTGCGTGGTCGGCGCAGCAGCAGGGTGGCCAGGGCGAACAGAAGGGCCGCCATGTACACGACAAGGCTCATTTCGGGGGACTCCGTTCAGGTCCACTGCGTGTGGGGGGTAGTGAGATCTGCTTCGCGGTCACACCGATCTGGTCCTGGTGCGGCTGGATGCAGTGGAGCGCGATTGACGTCCAGACCGTTTTGCGGCATTGGCGATCCGAACCAGCACCTCGGCGTCTCGCGGGAACGAGAGGGGAGTGGTCGACTCGCTGACGAGCTCGAGCATCGGCTGTCTGCTTCGATGTGCCGCCGCCGCGACAGTGGCGGCCCACGCTACAGAAGTCGCGAGCTCCGTACTACTGCTGTTACTCCTCTTGCTTTTGTGACGTTCCTTGTCCAGCTCTGCAATGTAGGTGCCGTTGTAGACCTCTTTGTCGAGGAGCGGTTCGATCGCGTGGAGGCCATTGAGGATTGTGCTAAGGCGCCAGGTTCCCCACGCGAAGGGAGAACGAGGCCGGTCGACGCGCAGAGCGCGATCCTTGAGAACCGGATCGAGCAAGGCATCAAGGGGTGCCAGACGAACGTAGTTGCTCCACCCGGATAGGTGGTGGCCCACCATGGGAAGGATGACCCCTACCACCGTCAGCAGCGCACCCAGGCCAGCGCAGAGCGGGGCTACGGAGGTACCGAGAACATCCCAGTCTCGACCGGACCATCGTGCGACAATCGCGAGCAGCTTGCCGGCGCTGAACCCTGCGCTGATCACGGTGCCGACGCCGATTGTCAGAAGGCTGGCTCGCAGCCAAAGACGCCTGCGCAGTTCCAGTTGGACGGCCCAACGCAGCGACCATATGGCACTGACCGTCACAGCCGTGAGATGGGCGGCGAGATACAGGAGGATCATCTCGGCGATCCACGGGGTCGTCGCGTAGTACGTGTCGAAGTCCGTTCGCCGCTCCTCCGCAGCATTACCTAGCGCGAACAGAATAGCGATGCCTACGAGCACCGCCGTGTAGCTACAAATCCAACTCCGAGCCGTCCGGCCCATTGAGGGACCGCCGCGCCAGCAGGCGATCAGGACCAGCAGCGCCGCGCTGTAGGCAGTGATCGAAGAGTAGGTGAGCGGAGCAGCGAGGTTGGGTACGCCGCTCATCCGGTTGATTACCCCCACCGTGGGGGGCGCCCCGAAAAGAAAGCACAGGGAAGCGAATCCTAGCACCCCGTTGATGGCTCGCAGGGACGGCTCGTTCCAGTGCCTGATCAGGTCGGGGAGCTTCACTAGAAGGCCCACCCAAAGCAGGCCGCAGCTTACGTAGTTGACCGCCCCGCTCAATTTCGCTTCCCCCGGTAGACAAGAGCATCTGCGATGTTGCGCGCCGTTTCGCCAGCGATCACGTCTTGGTCCATGAGTAACCTCATCGCCTGGCCGACACGTATCCCGAAAAGCTCAGCTTCCTTCTCAGCGTCCTCGTCGAACCGGGAGCGGGCAGCAGTAGGCTGGGCATCGGGCGTATGTGCTCCCAAGCCAGAGCAGATCCCCTCGGCCAGCTGCTCAGGCGTGACGCCGTCCTCTTGCCTTATGTGCCACAGTTCGTGCCCAAAGATCTGTGCCTGGTGCCAGGGCTCCGCGTCAGCTTCAATGATCACGTCGTCCTGATCATCTCGCTTGACCCACAGCCCCGTAGCCCTGAAGGTGCGTGGAATGTTCACCACGTGAACCTGTAGCCTGCGATCACCACGCCACCGTCTGGCCGACTCCACCAAAGCCTGGAACAAGTCCTCGGGCTCTGCTAGGTCAGCAGAGCCGACTTTTTCTCGCACAGGCGCCATGAGTTCGTCGGTGAGCTGGCGCATTTTCCTGTCGCGGTCTCGCATCCGTCGCCACTGCCGCATTGAGATAAGTGGATTCACAGTCCTCCCTCGCAACCCGAAGCAATGGCAATGACACGCTCCGAGCGCGGCCGATGTGTAAAGTGCAGTCCACGCTCCGCTACGGGACCTCGTACGCGGCGGCGCTCAGTCCTCATGGCGGCCACCGGCTTCATGCTGCGGTTCAATGGCGGCAGCAGGGTCAGCGGACCTCGTGAGAGACGCGGCCCAGCGAGCCATCGCTTCGACCCCATCGGGTGAGAGGACGCCCCGCGCGGCCAGCTGGAGGATCTCCGGGGTACGGAGCTGCGCGAGGGGGTCTGATTGAGACTCAAGATCCTGCAAATGCCGCTGCAGCGCTTCGTTGAGAGCCTCCGGCTCGTCAGCGACGAAGAACCCGGGCGTAAGCGAGAAGAAGCGACGGAGCCGATCGGCGCTCTCCAGGCTCGGCACGGATTTGGTGAGCCACTCGCTCATCGTCTGGCGAGTCACACCGGCGGCATCGGCAATCTCTCTGAGGGAATAGGTCTTGCCGTCATCTCGCCGCCGTGTCTCTCGGACGAAGTCAAGCCGCTGGCGGACGCGCTCGGGCACCGTGGTCTCCACAGCCCGGCCGCCCTCCAACAGGTTCTGCACGACAGGTACGGGCATACCCGTCTCCCACGACAGGTCCTCCGTGTTCAGCACTTCAGACAGGTCAGACCGTCCAGCGGCGCGGCGTATGCGCTCAAGCGTACCCGCCAGTCTCCCGTAGGCATCGTCTGCTGCCACCGACCACTCTCCTGGGCGCACGTCGTAAGGATCAAGGACTGGACTGATCCGAGGGTATCGACACTATCCCTCAGACTGCGGGCAATGTTAAGTCCCTCTGCTGAAGTCGGCAGGCATAGTTGACACCGCGTTATGTCTGATAGCAGGATCACCCTGCCGATGTAACAGACCGTGCGGTCCGTTAGTTGGACAGGATCCGCCTCAACTGACCGGGCGGTCGAACGGCTAGAGCAAACGGGCGGCCAGCCCCAGCCAGGAGGAGCCGGCCCAATCGACTATGAGGAGGCGTGATGGGCTTGCTGGGGCGGCACCCGACCGACGCCCTGCACCTCGGCCCAATGCGCCGGGTAGGCCAAGCGCCCAGGGCGCAGAGGTCGAGAGATGAGCAGTCTCTTCGTGAGGGGGGCATAGGAGGAACCGACATGCCGATGAGGGTCGCTGGCGCTGGGGTTGGCGAAGACTTGGCTACGGAGATGCGAGCCAGGCGGCTGCAGGATTTCGTTAAGGGACGCCGGGAATATCTCGGCCTGAGCCAGAAGGTCATAGCCGAGCGCCTGATGATAAGCGATCGTGCCTATGGGAACTGGGAGCGTGGCAGGGTCACACAGTGGACCGACGAGAAGCTGCATGCCCTCGCTCAGGCATTGCAGATGTCTGAATATCAGACCTGTCGGCTGTTCTGGTTGGCCCTCGACCGCGGCCCCCTGCCTGATGTGCGTGCCACCTCTAGACGTGCCCATGCCGAGGATCCGGCGACCGCAGCCTTCCTCGAGGACTACCGCGCCATGATGGACGCACTCTCACTGCCCACCTTCCTCATCGACCACCGGTGGGATGTACGGATGTCCAACAACGCCTACCTCGACCTGTTCGCAGGTTTAAGGCCGTATCCCACGGCGATGCCCGACCAGAACTTTCTACGCTTCGGCCTGTTCCACCCCGACGCCCCAACCGTCCTGATGGATCACTCGAAGTGGCAGCTCGCCCTGCTTGCCACACTGGCATCGAGTCTGGAGCGGCACGACCAGGACGCCGGCCTCCAGAGCATCCGTCGGGACGTGTACCGCCAGCCGACGCTCCGCGATTCTTACCTCGACATCCCGAACTGGGTGCTGGGCTCCGGAGCGGACCTGGTCCATCACGAAGGGCCGGTTCGGGAACTCCGCCACCCTGATCCACAGCTCGGTCTCCAGGGCTGCCGACTCGTGGAAGAAACGCCCCGATCGTTGCAGACGCTCGGACTCACTCGCATCACCCTGGTTCTGGTCGAGACGGACGACAGACTCAGCCAGGAACGGGAGGGCTCGCACGGCCATCACGCGGCCTAACGGCTGCCTGGCGTGCGATGCGGAAGAAACAATTGCCGAGCGCTCCAGCGCTTGTCAGATGGCCAGGTCCGTCGTGCGCAAGGCCTTTGTGAGGCCACGCAGTGGCCCGGTCACAGTTGGGTGTGAAGTTCCCCCGCTGAACTGGACAGCCTGATACTGGGACGGTTGAGTCCCGGAGGAAGCAGTCCAGATAGTGAGTGGCAAGAGCAACATGAGCA
>NZ_JBWKFL010000062.1:0-38501 GCF_056434305.1 Streptomyces sp. NPDC044061
ACAGGCTCTTGAGCACTGGCCTGGGACTACGTCACCGACATCAGCCGGCCCTCCCATCTACGTATCCACTCACTCCGAGCGGCCTCGTGCCGCACGACGATACGCGTCTTGTCCTCGTTGAAGGCCAGCCCGGAAGGCCAGCCCTCGGGGTTCGAGCCACGCGGCCAGCCGCGCCTTGACTTCCTCGGCCTGGACCTGGGAATGGCACAGCGCGAGGAAATCGTCGGCGTAGACAACCAGAACCGGAGAGCCCGGTGCCACATGTGCGGCATCCCTGCCGAGGGTGGCGCATGATCTCTTCACAGCGGGTCAGCATGACGTCGTTGAACACGTTCCGCCGGTACTTGGTGACAAACACCAAGTGTGCATGCAGGTTGTAGACGACGTGACGACCGCGCCGTACATCGGGGTTTGATTCCCAGCGTGGTGACATAAGCCAATGCTAGGATCTTGCCGTCCCGGCTCGGGAAGGGGGTGAACCAGTGATCCGCGCCTACAAGTTCCTCATGCGCCCCACCGTGGGCCAGCAGGGCGCCTTGACGGCGATGCTCCACGATCACTGCACCCTCTACAACGCGGCGTTGCAGGAACGACGCGACGCCTACCGGCACGCCTCGAAGACGACCCTCCGCTATGGGCAGCAGTCCGCTCAGCTCAAGGACATCCGCGCCTACGACCCCGATCATGCCCGCTGGTCGTTCAGCTCGCAGCAGGCGACCTTGCGGCGGCTGGACAAGGCGTTCACCGCCTTCTTCCGACGCATCAAGGCCGGTGACAGGCCCGGGTATCCGCGGTTCCGCTCCAACAAGCGGTTCGACACCGTGGACTTCCCCAAAAACGGCGACGGCTGCCGCTGGGACTCCACCCCGCACGACCCTGTCACCCGCGTGCGCCTCCAGGGCGTAGGACATGTCAGAGTGCACCAGCACCGTCCCGTGGTCGGCAAGGTCAAGACGATCGCGGTGAAGCGCGAAGGGCGACGCTGGTACGTCGTCCTCACCGCCGACCAGGCCCAGCCCGAACCGTTGCCCGCGACCGGCAGCGTGGTCGGCATCGACATGGGCATAGCCAACTTCCTCGCCGACTCAGGCGGCGAATTCGTACCCAACCCCCGCCACGGAGCGAAGGCAGCCGCGAAGCTGGAAGCCGCACAACGGGCCCTGAGCCGGTGCAAGCGCGGATCAAAGCGGCGCCGCAAAGCCGTAGAGACCGTGGCGGGGCTGCACCGCAAGGTACGCCGTCAACGCCTGGACCACGCGCACAAGACCGCGCTTGACCTCGTGCGTCAGCACGATTTCATCGCGCATGAAGACCTCAAGATCCGCAACATGAGCAAGGCGCCGGCACCGAAGCCGGACCCCGAGCAGCCGCGCGCGTTCCTCCCGAACGGGGCAAGCGCTAAGACCGGACTCAACCGTTCGATCGCTGATGCTGGATGGGGGGTGTTCCTCGCGATCCTCGCGGCCAAGGCGGAAGGCGCCGGGCGAGTGGTGATGGCGGTGGACCCCCGCAACACCTCCCGACGGTGCCCTGAGTGCGGGCACACCGCCAAGGAGAACCGGCCCACCCAGGAGAAGTTCCACTGCGTCTCGTGCGGCCACACCGCACACGCGGACACGGTGGGCGCCCTGAACGTTCTACGGGCCGGGCTGGCCCGTCGCGACGCCAACCCGGCATAGCGAGAAGCTACCCCGTTTACGGGGTGGAGGAGTCACCGTAGTGATCAGCAAGATGAATGATGACGACGATGAATGAATGAAATAGAAATGGGTGGGCCCCCCGGCAAGCGCCGGGCTGCCACCGAGCCAGGAGCGTCCGCCCGTGGACACGCTTCTGGATGCGGGGCTCGGCCAGGGGCTTCGACTGCTGTGGTGTCGTCTGCTCCGGCAACGATGCAGCTCACCGTCCGGTGATCGACCGCTCCACGTACGCCTTGATCGCATGCTCCACCGCAGTGGGACGCTGCTGGACGTGTGCCATGGATAGCCGATGTTCCGACAGCGAACAAAGACGTCGCCGTCGATGCACGCCCGACAGAAGCCGTCAGGCGCCCGTCTCGGCGCCGCCGCTCTTGGGCATGCTGGCCCGCAGGCGCCGCGTCGCACGCTCCATGTGCGCACGCATCGCCTCCCGAGCCGCCTCCGCGTCCCGGTTCTCCACGGCCTTGAGGATCGGCTCGTGCATCGCCAGCGACGTGTGCGTCTCGCCGGCGGTGCGGATGACCCTGGACGCCCAGGCCTGAAGCAACGACTGGATGTTGGTCAGCACACTGGTCAGGACGGTGTTCCCGCTCGCCTCTGCGATCTGGAGATGGAACGCGATGTCAGCGGCTACGTAAGCGTCGAAATCATCGCCGGCATCCCGCATCCGTTGTGCCAGAGCCTGCAGCTGTTCCAGCTGCTCTTCGCTGCGGCGCTCCGCGGCCCAACCCGCCAATTGCACCTCAAGGTGATGACGGGCCTCAAGGAGATCCTCCAGTCGCTTCTCCCCGAGCAGCATTCCCCACTCGATCACCTGAGGCAGGAGATCGGAGGTCGAGCGGCTCAAGTACGTGCCGTCCCCCACCCGCTGCTCCAGCAGCCCCAAGAGACTCAGTGACTTGATCGCTTCACGCACCGTCGATCTGCCCGTCGACAAAGCCTCCGCGAGCTGCCGCTCCGACGGGATACGCTGGCCAGGCGTCAGCTCTCCCGACAGCAGGTAGTCGAGCAGCCTGCGGGTGAGCTCTACGCCCGGTCCGTCTCGTCGAGGGGTCAGTTGCGGCCGCGGTAGTGGTATCGCCATGTGGAATCCCCCAATGGGCCGAGAGTGGCAGACCGGTACACCAATACTAGGGCGCCCCCGTAGGCGGCGGGCTGTCCGGAAGGGATGCCACGCCTGCCGACCGAGAGTAGTCGCCGGTGCGCGCTCTTCGGCCGGAGCGATTGGACCACGTCGTTGCCTCACATGACCACCTCACGACGGGTGGGCCCGGACGTCGTCTTGATCGTTTCTGCCTCGACGGGCAGTCCGCCCTGGTCACCGGTGGCCTAGGGCATCGTATTGATTGCCCTGCAGGCGGCCGTTTCACGACTCCCCGTTCGACGGCCTCGGCTTTCGGCGTTGGCGAGGCAGCCCCTTCAGCGGCCGTCACCACGTATTGGTTGATGGCGGTGGAGCTCGAGAATGGTTGCCTTGGGCCATGAAGGGCATCTCGACGTGCGTGCAGTCCACCCGTGCTCTTTGTGCGACGGCGGTGCGGGCGGAGTGTCGTCCGGATTCGATCTCGTCCAGGAGGTCGGTCATCGGCGAGGCGGGCTGCCATCTGGGCCGGGTCGCCGATGTGGCCGTGGTTGTACGTGCTGCCGGAATCGAGGGGAGGGCCTCTCCTCCCGCCAGGCGCGGTCGGAGGGGGCGGGTCTGGACTCCGTGCGGGTGGAGGCCAGGGCGGTTGCAAGTTCCGGGGTCGTGCGGCTGGTCGGGTTGTGACCGGTTGGGGTGCATAACAGAGCAGGCACGGGCTTCGTGATCATTGTGGTGTCTAAGCCCGATGATCATGAGGTGGCCCGTGCCTGCCGCTGTATCTTCTCCCATTCCCGCCGTGCTGGTGAAGCTGGGTCCGCTGGATGCCGACCGGATCGCTGACCTGCGCCCCTACTTCGACTCGGTGCCCGACCCGCGCTCCCGGCGGGGCCGGTGGTACTCGCTGACCGCGATCCTTCTGGTGTGTGCCTGCGCGGTCGTCTCGGGAGCCAGGAGCATCGACGAACTTGCCGAGTGGGGCCGGCGTGCTTCGAACGCACTCCTGACCGTCATCGGGATCCGGCGCCACCTGCTCAGATGGCGGCGCACTCCGTCGCGGGCCACGATCGGCCGTGTACTGGAGGCTGTTGACGGTGACGCCCTGGACCAGGCGGTGGGCGCCTACCTGGCCGACCGGCACCGTGCCGTCACCGAACCCGCCCAGGCGCCGTCGCCGTCCGCGTCCGGGCGGCCGCGCATGATCGCTGTCGACGGCAAAGCACTCAAGGGATCAGCCCGTCTCACCGCGACGCGCCGGCATCTGCTCTCCGCGGTCACGCACGGCACCGTCGTGACCCTCGCCCAGGTGGAGGTCGGCGCGAAGACCAACGAAACCACCCACTTCCGTCCGCTGCTGGCACCGCTGGACCTGACCGGCACCGTCGTCACCTTCGACGCCCTGCACTCGGTCAAGGCGAACATCTCCTGGCTGGTCGAGACCAAGAAGGCGCACTACATCGCCGTGATCAAGACCAACCAGCCCACCGCCCACCGCCAGCTCGCGGCCCTGCCATGGCGAGACATCGCCGTCCAGCACTCCGCCTCCGCCTCCGGGCACGGCAGACGCGAGTCCCGCTCGATCAAGACCTGCGCCGTCGCGGACGAACGCGGCCCGATCGCCTTCCCCCACGCCCGCCTGGCCATCCGCGTCCACCGCCGGCGCAAGCAGTCCGGCAAGCGCGAGACCCGTGAGAGTGTCTACGCCGTCACCAGCCTCGACGCCCACCAGGCCGGCCCCGCCGACCTGGCCGCCGCGATTCGCGGGCACTGGGCAGTGGAGAACTCCTCGCACCACATCAGGGACGTCACCTTCGCCGAGGACGCCTCCACCGTCCACGCCGGAACCGCACCACGGGCCATGGCCACCCTCCGCAACCTCGCCATCGGCGTGCTGAAAACCCTCGGAGCCGACAACATCGCCAAAACCACCCGGGCGATCCGCGACGAACCCCACCGAGCACTCCCCATCCTCGGCATCACCAACAATCCGGACACCTACGGAACTTGATCAAGCCCTGGGTGGAGGCCGGGGCAGTACGTGAAGACCATGCTTGTCCCGCCGGGCGCCGAGGCGGCGAATTCCGCCGGTATCGAGTCGGTGATCCCCGCCGACGCGGTGCGCACCGGATCGGGCCCGGCAGGCGATTTGATCGCTTTCGGCAGCTTCTGAGCCTGGACGGACCTTGGCTCGAGACACTGGAAAATAGAGTGGTCGACCGGTTGTCCAAACGGTTGACCGGTTGTCCACTGCGATTTACTGTGAGGCCACTCAGCGCCAAGCCGCTCTCTGAGCGGCCCAGGTCGGCTGACGGTCGGCAGGAACGATTGAGAGAGGACATCGCCTGGTCGATGTCCGACCGGAGTCCCGTTCCACCTCTCCCTTTCCCCCTTCTACGCAGTGAGGCGCAGAATCAATGGACCGATCTCCCAGAGTCCGTAAGGCCCAAGCGACTGCTCTTGTCGCCGCCTGCATAACTGGCACCCTCCTCCTCGCCGGATGCACCAGCAGCACCGGCGGGAAGAACGCCGAAACGGCCTCGACCGGCATCGTGGCAGGCCACGCCAACACCCCGCGCATGACGATCGCGATGGTCACGCACGGGGTAGCCGGCGACCCCTACTGGGACGTCGTGCGCAAGGGGGCCGAGGCTGCAGCCGCCAAGGACAACGTCAAGCTCGTGTATTCCTCCGATCCCACGGCGTCCAACCAGTCCAATCTGGTCCGCAACGCCATCGACCAGAAGGTCGACGGGATCGCGGTCACCCTGGCCACGCCTGACGCCATGCGGGGGGTCCTCGCCAAGGCCGAGGCGGCGGGCATCCCGGTAATCGCCTTCAACCAGGGCATGGACTACTGGAACAAGTTGGGCGCAATCGGCTACTTCGGGTCCGATGAAAAATTCGCCGGCGAGATGGTGGGAAACCGGCTCAACAGCATGGGCGCCAAGCACGACCTGTGCCTCATCCACGCCCAGGGAACCGTGGCGCTGGAGGCCCGGTGTGCGGGCGTGAAGTCGACGTTCAAGGGGAAGACCGACATCCTGTACGTCAATGGCCAGGACATGTCATCCGTGCAGTCGACGCTGACCGCGAAGCTGCGGCAGGACCCGAGCATCGATCAAGTCACCACGCTGCAGGCCACGATCGGGTCAACCGCGCTGTCGTCGGTCAAGGACGCCAACAGCAAGGCGAAGGTCAACACCTTCGATCTGAACAAGGATATCGTGGCAGCGATCAAGAACGGATCGATCGAGTTCTCCCTGGACCACCAGCCCTACCTCCAAGGCTACTTGGCCGTTGACTCCCTGTGGCTGTACAAGGTCAACGGCGACACCATCGGCGGCGGCCAGCCCACGCTGACCGGGCCTGCATTCGTCGACAAGTCGAACATCGCCAAGGTGTATCAGTACGCGAAGAACGGCACCAGGTGATCGATGATGAGTGCCCACACCACTGCCCCGCCGACCCGGTCCGCGACCAGCGTGGGGACCCGGACCGCGCGGCGGTCCCTGGCGCGCAGGTTCCTGGCCCGCCCAGAGGTCGGCGCCATGATCGGCGCAGTCGCCGTCTATGCCTTCTTCTGGGCGGTGGCCCCCAGCTTCCGGCCCGCCGACTCTCTGTCCACCGTGCTGTATCAAGCCTCCACACTCGGTCTGATGGCACTGCCAGTGAGCTTGCTCATGATCGGCGGTGAGTTCGACCTGTCGGCCGGCGTCGCGGTGATCACCTCGTCGCTCACGGCAAGCATATTCGCCTACCAGCTCTCGATGAACGTCTGGATGGGCGTCCTCGCCGCACTGGTCGTCTCGCTCGCCGTGGGATTCTTCAACGGATACGTGCTGGTCAAAACCAAACTGCCCAGCTTCCTCGTCACCCTGGGCAGCTTCCTGATGCTCCAGGGCCTGAACCTCGCGGTCACCAAGATCTTCACCGGCAACGTGGCCACGAACGACATCTCCGACATGCAAGGCTTCAGCTCCGCCAAGGCAGTCTTCGCCTCCGACATCACCATCGCCGGCGTCCCGGTGAAGATAACGGTCCTGTGGTGGCTCTTCTTCGTCGCCATCGCCACCTGGGTGCTGCTGCGCACCAAGTTCGGCAACTGGATCTTCGCCGTCGGCGGACAGAACGAGAGCGCACGCGCGGTCGGAGTGCCGGTAGCCCGCACCAAGATCCTGCTGTTCATGCTGGTGGGACTGGGCGCCTGGTTCGTCGGCATGCACCAACTGTTCGAGTACAACACCGTGCAGTCCGGCGAGGGCATCGGCAACGAGCTGCTCTACATCGTCGCGGCAGTGATCGGCGGCTGCCTGCTTACCGGCGGCTACGGCTCGGCGATCGGCCCTGCGTTCGGCGCCTTCATCTTCGGCATGGTCACCCAAGGCATCGTCTTCGCCGGCTGGAACCCCGACTGGTTCAAGTTCTTCCTTGGCATCATGCTGCTCGGCGCCATGCTGCTCAACACCTGGGTCCGACGCCAGGCAACCCGGAGGTGACCGGCACCATGACCGTCAACGGAACCGCCCTGACCGACACGAAACCCATCGTTGAACTGCACGGCGCCGGCAAACAGTACGGCAACGTCCGCGCCCTGGAGGGCATCGACGTCGCTGTCAGGCCGGGCCAGGTCACCTGCGTTCTCGGCGACAACGGCGCCGGCAAGTCCACCCTCATCAAGATCATATCCGGGCTTCACCCGCACACCGACGGCCAGTACCGCGTCGACGGCGAACCGGTGCGGTTCTCCACCCCGCGCGAGGCCCTCGACATGGGAATCGCCACCGTCTACCAGGACCTGGCCGTCGTCCCGCTGATGCCGGTGTGGCGCAACTTCTTCCTCGGCTCCGAACTCACCCGCGGACTGTGGCCGCTGCGCCGTCTCGACATCGAGAAAATGAAGAAGATCGTGGATGAGGAACTATGCGCCATGGGCATCGAGCTCGACGACCTCGAGCAGCCCATCGGCACCCTCTCCGGAGGCCAGCGCCAATCCGTGGCGATCGCCCGCGCGGTCTACTTCGGCGCCCGAGTGCTGATCCTCGACGAGCCAACTGCGGCGCTCGGCGTCAAGCAGTCCGGCGTCGTACTGAGGTACATCGCGGCCGCCCGCGACAAGGGACTGGGCGTCATCTTCATCACCCACAACCCCCACCACGCCTACATGGTCGGCGACCACTTCGCGGTACTGCGACTCGGCGTCATGGAACTGAGCGCCGACCGCAGCCAGGTGTCCCTCGAAGAGCTCACCAACCACATGGCTGGCGGCGGCGAACTGGCCGCACTCAAGCACGAACTCGCCCAGGTCCGCGGCGTCGACGTCGAGGAACTCCCAGAGGAAACCGACCTCTCCCTCTGAAAGAAGATCCATTCTCGGCGGCATGCATGAGCAGGGACCAGACCGATCCGGTGCAGCTCGGCCTCGCAGCGTTGCCCAAGGCCAGCTGCCACATGGCAAGCGAGGCAAACGCCCAAGTGCCACGCGCGCTAAAGCTCCCGCAGCCGGATACCACACAGTCAGGTTCCGTCGAGAACGGTCACATCGGCGTCAGCACCGGCAGCACCGCTGCCGGTGCTGGGCCTCAGCCCCATCAGCAGCCCCCGCTGCCGCGCCTCCAGATACGGGAACAACACCCCAAATTTCACCGTGAGTTAACCACGAACCTCATCAGAGATGCTGGTATCACAACGACGATCCGGATCACGGGACCAACACGTTGATTCTCTGCGATTCCTCAGCTCACGTGGCGCTGGGTAGGCCGACTTCTCTGTTGGACGCCGAAGAGGCCGGCCACGGCTCGTCGGAGGCGGTGCATGCTGTGGTCGCCTGCCCGCTGCGTCGCAGCAGTGACACGATGCATCTGCGGCCCGCTGCCATCCCTCTTCTTCGGAGGGAATCCCCGCCTTCAGACGGGGAGGGAATCCGATCCTGAGCCCTGCGGCGCGGAGCGCCGCAGCATCGCTTCGTAATGCTCCCCCTGCGGCCCGCGCTCAGTCGGGCCGCTTCTGGTTCTCGATGTAATCCTTGACCATGGCCAGGGGTGCGCCACCGCAGGATCCGGCGAAGTAGGAGCCGGACCAGAACCGGCCGTGCATGATCGCCCAGTTCACGCGGCCTGTGAACTCCTGTCGCAGACGGCGGGAGCTGACGCCCTTGAGGGAGTTGACCAGGTTGGACAGGGCGACCTTCGGCGGGTAGTGGATCAGCAGGTGTACATGATCCTCTTCGCCGTTGAACTCGATCAGCTCGGCCTCGAAGTCCTCGCACACCTTGCGCATGATCTCTTCACAGCGGGTCAGCATGACGTCGTTGAACACGTTCCGCCGGTACTTGGTGACAAACACCAAGTGTGCATGCAGGTTGTAGACGACGTGACGACCGCGCCGTACATCGGGGTTTGATTCCCAGCGTGGTGACATAAGCCAATGCTAGGATATTGCCGTCCCGGCTCGGGAAGGGGGTGAACCAGTGATCCGCGCCTACAAGTTCCTCATGCGCCCCACCGTGGGCCAGCAGGGCGCCTTGACGGCGATGCTCCACGATCACTGCACCCTCTACAACGCGGCGTTGCAGGAACGACGCGACGCCTACCGGCACGCCTCGAAGACGACCCTCCGCTATGGGCAGCAGTCCGCTCAGCTCAAGGACATCCGCGCCTACGACCCCGATCATGCCCGCTGGTCGTTCAGCTCGCAGCAGGCGACCTTGCGGCGGCTGGACAAGGCGTTCACCGCCTTCTTCCGACGCATCAAGGCCGGTGACAAGCCCGGGTATCCGCGGTTCCGCTCCAACAAGCGGTTCGACACCGTGGACTTCCCCAAAAACGGCGACGGCTGCCGCTGGGACTCCACCCCGCACGACCCTGTCACCCGCGTGCGCCTCCAGGGCGTAGGACATGTCAGAGTGCACCAGCACCGTCCCGTGGATGCCAGGCCGTGAAAGCGCTCAACCGCCTACGGCGGTAGGCGTGGTGCGCACGGTGGATGCGGCTGGCAGGCCTTCGCCTCACGGGGGCACACAGTGTCTTTTTCTCACATCGTGCAGGGCCTGCTTCAGGTGGAAACAGAGAGTCGAGCTATGAGCGACTGCATAGATCAAATACTTCGTATGGAGCTCGTGCTCGCCCCGGAGAGAGCGGTCGCGTTGCCGGCCCATCTGTCTTACCGGCCGGATGACCCGTTCGCCGTGCACGTCATCTTCTACACGGAGGCCTGCGGCCCAGTGCCCTGGGCGTTCGCCCGCGACCTGCTGGCGCAGGGGATGCTCGGACTGAGCGGAGAAGGAGACGTCCGAGTCTGGCCGAGCACCAGCGGATCGGACACCGTGCTCAACCTGGAGCTGTCCTCGCCTGACGGAGAGGCCTGGCTCAGAGCCCCCCTCCCGGTGGTGGCCGAGTGGCTGAACCGCACCTACCTCCTGATCCCAGCAGGCCGCGAGACCGACGAATTCGACATCGACGCCGAACTGTCACACCTACTCCACGGCGCCGCCTGAACCCCCGCAAAAGAGCACCTTCCGCTCCGACACCACGCCTCACCCCACACCAACTACTGCCGCATATAGACACGTTCGCCCTGTCGGTGGCTACTCTGACGACGTGGCCGATGAGAAGGACAGTGGGAGCGGCTCGATCCGACGCCGCTCGTGGGACCACCCGGTAGTGGCCACCGTCGCGCTGGAACTGGGCGGCCTCGCTTTCTCCGGGTTGGTCGCTCTGGTGGGGTGGCCGTTCGGGTGGCTGCCCGACACTGGTTTCGTCCTCCTCGTGACGGGCCTGATCGCGATCGGGCCTGCGGCTGAGTTGTACAGCGGGGCGGGCCCGCCGCGTCGGCTTGCTGTTGTTGCCGCTCTCCTTGCGCTGGCAACGGTGAGACTGCTCGTGGCTGCAGCAGTGAACAGGGCCTTTCCTGCGCTGGCTGATCCGGGCGTCGGTATCCTCGTCGGCTACCTTGTTGCGTTACCCATCGGCGTGGCTGTGTTGGCTTGGTTCCTCACCAGGGCGAACGTTGCTTGATGCGGCACTACTAGTAGATTGTCGCGGCTAAGTGTCGTTCTGGTTGGTGGAGTTGGGGTCGGGGCAGGCTCTCCTTGCCGTTTCCGTTCGGCCGGCAGGGGGAGCTGTGTCCTCACAGAAGAAGTATCCGGTTGCGTTGAGTGCCGAGGATCGTCGGGCGTTGGTGCGGATGACGACGACGGGAGTCCGCAGCGCGTCGATGATCAGGCGGGCGCGGGTGCTGCTCGCGCTGGACACCTCGGTCGGCGAGGTCGCTCCACGGACGGTGATCGCGAACCGGGTCGGGGTCTCGTGCGACTCGGTCCGCCTGATCTCGAAGCGGTACGCGGAGACCGGCGGCGATGTGTGGGCCACGGTC
Organism: Streptomyces sp. NPDC044061; assembly: GCF_056434305.1. Classification (NCBI taxonomy): domain Bacteria; kingdom Bacillati; phylum Actinomycetota; class Actinomycetes; order Kitasatosporales; family Streptomycetaceae; genus Streptomyces; species Streptomyces sp. NPDC044061. The sequence goes on from NZ_JBWKFL010000062.1 coordinate 11,152, forward strand.
GGCCGGAAGGAACGCGCACTCCCGCCGGTGCCCTCCCCGGTAACCGGCGAGATCGAGGCGAGGCTGATCGCGCTGGCCTGCTCGACGCCACCCAAGGGACACGCCCGCTGGTCGCTGCGCCTGCTCGAGAAGCACGTCGCGCTGGTCGAGGACATCCCGAATCTGGACCACTCCACGATCGGCCGGGTCTTAAAAAAACGGAACTGCGCCCTCACGTGAAGAAGTGCTGGACCATCCCGCCCACCGCGAACGCGGCCTTCGCCGCGGCGATGGAGGACATCCTGGCGGTCTACCGCCGCCCCTTCGACCCGGCACGCCCCGTGGTGTGCATGGACGAAAAGCCCTACCAGCTACTCGGCCACGTTCCGCGAACCGCTCCCCGCGCGGCCGGGCCGTGACCGGCGCGAGGACAACGAGTACGTCCGCTCGGGAATCTGCTCGATCTTCTGCTGGGTCGAGCCGCTGCGCGGATGGCGACGCGTGGACGCCCGGCCCCGCCGGACCAGGATCGACTGGGCGCACCAGGTCGAACACCTGCTGACCGTGGACTACCCCGACGCCGCCACGGTCGTACTGGTGATGGACAACCTCAACACCCACACCCCCGCCTCGCTCTACGAGGCGTTCGACCCAGGGAAGGCCTTCGCCCTGGCCCAGCGCCTGGAGATCCACCACACCCCCAAACACGGCTCCTGGCTCAACATCGCCGAGATCGAGCTCTCCGCGCTCACCCGCCAGTGCCTGGACCGCCGCATCAACGACCTCACCGTGCTCAACACCGAACTCGCCGCCTGGCAACAGCACACCAACAACAACCAGCGCCAAGTCGACTGGCACTTCACCACCGACGACGCACGCGTCAAACTACGCCACCTCTACCCCACCACACAGCAAAATTAAGCCGCGACACTCTACTACCAACTTTGTTGGCGTCGTGTGGTGGCTGACGATTGCGTCCAGGAAAGGTTGCTTTGGTGGCTTGTGCACTGAGGGGTAACTGGTGGTGCAAGCAGCGCCCTCACGGCGGGCTCTGGTGGCGCTCTGCGGGAGCACACCACTCTTGCCAAGACCGCCGCAGGTTTCCGGAGCAGCGAAGCCACAGTCGCGGGCCAGGCCGACGTACGTCCTGGTGTACGGCACGATCGCCGAGTGCGACCGGGCCGGCAAGCTGATCTGTATTCGCCGGCCCTGCCCGGCCGTCGAACTCCTCGCTGGCATCCCGTCCAAGGGCGGCTCCACCGTCGACCTGACCCACGACGGAACCGCCCTGGACATCGCCATCCTCCTCAGCCACGACCAGTCCTCGCACTACATCTCCGGCCGCCATCCACCGCCCCTCCGAGAGCTACTGCGTGAGGGCAATACAGACGTCAACGACGCCGCTGTCATCACGACCAGGTCCGCGTCCCCCTCACGCGCCAGCGACGACACCGTCACCGAACTCAAGATCCTCACAGGCACGACGCACAGACCGGGTCGCCGACCGCACCCGCACGGTCAACCGCTTGCGAGTCCAGCTCGCTGGCGTTCTTCCCCGGCCTGGCACGAGCCCCGGATATGACCAACACCGGCCCGCTCACCTTGCTGGCCGCTTACCAAACCCCAGCGGCCATCCGCCGCATCGGCGCCAAGCGGCTGGAGACCTGGCTGCGCAACCGTCACGTCGTCCGCACCGACCGGCTCGCCGAGATCACGCCGAACGGCAGCACACCAGCCTGCCCCGCCGCGGATCTGCCTCACCAGAGGCGGGACGAAGGGCGTGTCATGCAGGGCAGCCCGCAGGGTCTCGCCCACGAACTCCATCCGGTTCAACGTCCGCACCGCCGCGAGCACGTGGGTGGAGTCGGTCCGCTGACGGCCCCCCGTGCGCAGCAGCCCGATTTCGGAGATTCGCTCAAGGACCCGGTCCAGGACCTTCTCCTCCAGGCCGTGCTCGATCAACCGGGCACGGAAGTCGCAGGACGGAGAAGTCAACCCCCCATGACGGCCCGGCACACTCATCATCACCGGTTTACGGATTTCCCAACGGAGTCGTAAACGCCCAGGGTTCCTCGTTAGATCCCGCTGACCTCATCCCCGCCGCGCTTGGGCATGCTTGCCTGCAGCCGTCGCGCCGCACGGTCCATGTGCGCGCGCATCGCCTCCCTCGCCGCATCGGCGTCGCGCTTCTCCACAGCCTTGAGGATCGGCTCGTGCATAGCGAGCGATGTCTTTGTTTCCCCCGCCGCGCGGATGACCCGGGACGCCCACGCCTGCAGCAGTGACTGGACATTGGTCAACACACTGGTCAGGACGCCGTTCCCGCTCGCCTCGGCCACCTGTAGATGGAACGCGATGTCAGCCGCAACGTACGCATCGAAGTCGTCGCCCGCGTCCCGCATCTGTCTGGACAGCTCCCGCAGCCGTTCCAATTGCTGCTCGGTGCGGCGCTCCGCGGCCCATCCCGCCAGCTCTATCTCCAGGTAGTAGCGCGCCTCCAGAAGGTCCTCCAGCCGCTTCTCGCCCAGCAGCATTCCCCACTCGATCACCTGGGGCAGAAGATCCGAGGTCGAGCGACTCAGATACGTGCCATCTCCCACCCGCTGTTCCAGTAGCCCTAGCAGGCTCAAGGATTTGATCGCCTCACGCACGGTCGACCTGCCGGTCGCCAAGGCCTCCGCCAGCTGCCGTTCTGACGGGATGCGCTGGCCGGGTGTCAACTCCCCCGACAATAGGTACTCGAGCAACCTGCGTGTCAACTCCACCCCTGGCCCGTCCCTCCGGGGGGCAGTAGCCTGCGGGCGTGGCAGTGGTGTGACCATGAGGGCTCCAAGGGCCGAGTGGTGGACCGGTTAACCAATACTAGTCCACCGTCGTGGCGTGGTCCGGCATGCAAAATCGGGGCGAGGCCGCGCTGACGCGAGCGGCCTCGGTACTGAGCAGGTGGCTGATCTGTCGGCGCGCGGCGAACCGATGCGCGCTCGGCGAACCGGTCGTGCCGCGAACTCGGTGACGGAGTTCTCTGCTCCGCCGTGGGCGGTGGTGACCCACGTGAGGGCAACGTGCGGAACCATGGGCGACTCCTCAGAGAGTCATCGGGATGCGCCACCTCCATCGCCCACGACGCCGCCGTGGCGAGCCCCGCCGGCAACAACACGACCAGGCGCGAGGACATCGTCGGGTCGGCGGCCGGGCCTGTCACGGCCCAGGGGCAGCGCACCGGCCGGGTCAGCTCGGACGGGGTGCGGTTGATGGCGATGACGTTGTGGCGTCCGGCTACTCCACTTGGTGCCCGCCCACCCTCGGCACGGTCGGTTGCACATGCCTGCCTGGCCGAAGCCTTGACGGCATCCGTACTCCCGCGGCAGGTAGTTGGGAAGTACTCGTTTGCGCTGTGCTCATGGTGGGGAATCGCCGTTCAGGCGCCGCAGCCGGAGGCTGAGGTCGAGGATCAGTCGGTCTTCGGCGCGGTCGAGGTTGCGGCCGGTCAGTTCTTCGATCTTGCGGAGTCGGTAGATCAATGAGTGCCGGTTGAGGAACAATCGGCGGGCTGCCGAGCTGGTGTTGCCGAGCTCCTCTATGTAAATCTCCAAGGTGCGCATGAGGTGGCTTTCGCAGTTTGTGTCGTACTGCACCAGCGGGTCGAGTGCCGCGGTCGCGATGCGTGATGCCTCAGGGTCGCGTGCCAGGTTCGCCAGGATGAAGAACGGCTCCAGCGTGCGCGCATCGCTGACGGCGCCGGGGCCGCGGAGTGCGCGTCCGATCTCGGCCGTACGCCGGGCGCGTGACAGCCCGTCTGGCAGTGTGCGCACGGTCACGGCGTGATCGGTGATGCCCCAGGTAAGCGCCTGTTCGGGTAGGTCCGCGGTGAGGCGCTGGATCAGACTGATCGGGGTCAGCATGGGCGGAGCATCGTCGGGCACGAGGATCATGACTTCCTGTCCTCGGCGCGTCGCATGGAGGCCTTCGACCCCTCCCTGGCGTGGTGCTTGGCCGACGACGTTGTCCAGCAGCGCGGGGTGCTCGGGGTGCTCGCTCTGTCCGAGGATGAGCCGGTAGCGCTGGTTGAGTGAGTAGCCGAGCAGGGTGGCCTTGGTCGCGATCTCCTGGGTGGTGAGTCGGCCGCTGGCGAGTTCCCAGAGGAAGTCGCCATGGACGCGTGCTTCTGCTTCGGCGACGGCCTGGCGGCGCAGGAGCTCAATGGCGACGGCGGCGCCTGCGTGCTGGAGTGCGCGCCGTTCGACGGCAAAGGTGTGGGCTTGGCGCCCCTCGCCGAGGGCGAGTACGTAGCCCAGTGCGCGGTCCTGTGCTCTCGCTTTCGCCGCCAGCACAGCCGGTAGGCCAAGTGGTTCGATCCCGGGGAGTGCCGCTACCTCGTCCGCCTCGAATCGCGCGCGGAGCTGCTGCTGTGTCTGCGCGGGCATGTCGGCGACACGTGCGGCCAGTTCACCTGGGCTGAGCAGGGTTTGCGCGCGGGGGCCAAGGGACAGCGGCCCGAGTCCGGCGTCGAGTATGACAATGGGGCGGCCGATCATCGTCTCGGCGGCTTCGGTCACCGCCGCGAGGCCGTCTCCGTGTAGCAGGGCGCTGATGAGGCCGGCAGGCATCTGGTTACTCGGTGGAGGAGCGGCGTAGCGGTCGGTCAGAAGTCGGGTTGCGAGTGTGCGGAGGACGTCCGCGATGCGGATCTCCCAGGGCAGCTCGATGACCGGAAAGCCGAGTCGGTTACCGAGCTCGAGAACTGCGGCCGGTACTGTCTCGAACGGAGCGCCCTTGCCGACACAGACGCACAGAGCGGCAGCTCCAGCGTCTGCGATCTCGCTGGCAAATTGACTGAAGCCGGCTTCGTCGTGGCCGGCTCCGATGGACAGCACGAACTCGCCCGGTGCGACGAAGTCTTCGACCGGTCCCTCCATGACGGAGACCCAGCGGACGTGACGTGAACGGAGCCCGTCCCGGCCGGCTACGACACGCCCGTGGTGGAGAGGTGGAAGCTCCAGCGCAGCCTCCACCAGAAGCCCCGAATCCGACGGCACTTGCTCGTCAGCGTCGGACTCGATGAGCTGAGCGCTCCCCCACCAGTTCCCGATAACCAAACTGCGCTGAACCGCGCCGTCCAATACTGTCATAGGGACAGCCCTTCACTGATCTCCACAACGACTCGTGCGCTCGTCGAACAAGCGATGCTGAATGACGACGCGCACACACGCCGGTAGCTATGAGGCCGAAACTTCTGGTCCGGCTCGTACTTCGCCCGGAGCTGCGGCGGGGCGCCCCTGACCGTTGTACGCCAGTACAACGAGAACCAGAAGCGCCCCGAGGGCCGAGGTGCACACTGCTGACCCGTGCTCACCTGCGGGTCAGGCCAGTTTTTGGGAGGGCCTTCACCTCCGCCGTAAACGCCGGAGCACTGGCCTGGATCAAAGGCAAACAAACTTGCCGCCCTACTCCACATCCGACTTCGGCGAGCGGATGAGAGGGGCGCGAAGGTGTCGGCCCATCCGCTCTTGAGGGCTCGGGATCAGTCCTGCAGCTGACGGAAGCCCTCCGCGATGCTGCTCATGCCCTTGTGCAGGATCGTGGTGTGGTTGAACAGCAGTATGGAAGCTCCGCGGGCCCGCCACTGTGCTGCGTCCTCGACGGTGTCGACCAGCACCGCGAGACGGCATGCGGGTGACGACAGGACACCCTCGACGATCTTGTCGATGGAGGCGGTCACCTCGGGGTGGTTTAGTTCGCCTGGCCTGCCGAGCGACATAGACAGGTCGCTCGGGCCGATCCAGACGGCGTTCAGGCCATCGGTTTCCACGATGGCACCGATGTTGTCGACGGCTTCGGTGTCTTCGGCCTGTGCGACGACCACGGTTCTGGCCGCCGCGTTGGCCAGGTGCTCTTGTATGGGGATCGTGCCCGAGCGGCCGGCCCGTGTACTCAGTGCCAGCCCGCGCGATCCATGGGGCGGATAGTGGGCCGCGGAGACGGCAGCCCGCGCTTCGGCCTGTGTCGAAATGTGCGGCACGACCACTCCGGTCGCTCCGGCGTCCAGCGCGCGGAGAACCGACAGCGGGTCATTGCTTCCCACGCGGACCAGGGCGGAGATGCCGGCGGCATCCGCTGCCCGGAGGTGGTGTTCCAACTCTGCGCTGTCGGAGAGGCCGTGTTCGGTGTCGATGAGAACGAAATCGAACCCGAGGTGACCGGCCAGTTCGACGACGGGTGCACATGGCATCTTGACGATCAGTCCGGACACGGCGTCGTCTGCGGCTATGCGCGAGGCGAGAGGGGTTTGGGTCGCTGTCACGTCTGCTCGCCCTCCGAGCGGGTGTGCGGGCCGCCGTAATCTGCGGCGGTTTCGGTGAAGAGTTTGAGCTTGGCGTCGACCACTGTGGTGGCGGCGATGATGCCGTGCCTGCTGAAGGCGGCTAGTCCATCACCGGTGACCTCGCAGGTGTTGAGTGCGCGGATGTAGGCGCCTCGCACCTCGGCGTTCACGTTGACCTTGGCGATCCCCAGGCCGATGGCGGCGGCGACCTGTTCATCGGGGATGCCCGAGGCGCCGTGCAGGACGAGCGGGACGGGGCAGTGCCGTTGGATGTCCCGGAGCCGGTCGAGGTCGAGTGTCACCGGCCGGGAGGTCATGCCGTGCACGTTGCCGATGGCGACAGCCAGTGCGTCCACTCCGGTCTCTTGGACGAAGCGGCCGGCTGTTTCCGGGTCAGTGCCGCCTGCTGCGTGGGCCTGTGTGGAGGTGTCCTCATCGCCTGCCACTTCGCCGAGTTCGGCCTCCACCCAGGCTCCGTAGGGCGCCGCCAGCTTCACCGCACGTGTCGTCAGCTCCATATTGGCGGCCAGGTCGAGATGGGAGCCGTCAATCATGATGGAGGTGTAGCCCCGGTCCAGGCAGCGCCGGATCTCCTCCAGGTCCCGGCAGTGGTCCAGGTGCACCCCGACCTGCCCCGGAGCCTGCTCTGCCAGCGTGAGCGCCACCTTTGCGAGGACCTCCTCGCCGGCATAGCCGAAGGAGGAGCTGCCCGCCTGGAGCAGGACGGGCACCTGCCGGGCAGCCGCGGCATCGAGCACCGCCTGAGCCAGTTCGATGTTGTAGACGCTGAACGCGCCGAGTGCCCGTCCGCTCGCGTGAGTCTGGGCGAGCACGTCTCTACCGAGCGAGAGCACTTTGATCTCCTTCCAAAAGGGACAGCACGTCAGCGAGCGTGCCTGTGCCGCCGACATTGCCGGGAAAGACGACATAGGGCAGCCCGGGGCGTGCCGTGTCCGCACCCAGGCGGAGCACTGACACCTGACCCGTGAACATCTGGCCCACCACCAGCGCCTGCCGCATTCCCAGCCCGCGGACGGCCACCTCGTGCGAGGTGATCCCGCCCTTGGCGACGACATAGCGCAACGGCAGATCGGCGGGCAGCCGCGCGACGATCGAGCACACGGCGTCGGACACCTGCCGGGCGACCGCGAGGCTGCGCTCGCGGTCATCGGCCACGGTGCGGACGGTTCGCGATGTCACCAGGACGCAATGGGCGTGGCGCAGGCTGCTTTCCAGCGCGGCGGCACAGTCCGCGATGACCTTCTCGCCTCCGTCCCCGGAGGCGAGAAGCGCGTCGACATCGAGCTCTACGGCGGTCAGGCCGTGGCGCCGCACGGCGGCCTCGAGCTGACTGCTGGTGAGCGCGGTGTGTGATCCGACCACCGTCAGACCGAACTCGGCTTCCTGGACGGCGGGGTCCAGGTCCGGTATCCCGGCTTCGGCCAACGGTGTGCCTGGCGGCTGCCCGATCAGGGCGCGCACGAACGACGGTCCGGTGCGGTAGAGGATGTGCCTCCCCGCCTGCTCTGCCCTCTGGCAGGCCAGGGCAAGCGCCTCCAGATCAGTTGCGGTCCGCGCGTTGCCGATGACGACAGCGCCGTCACACGCCGATGTGATCACCTTTGCGGCCTCGCGGCTGCCGCTGCAGCGCAGCGCCTCCAGCGACACCGACTTCACCGCGTCCACGGGTTCCCCCAGGCGTGCGGCGACCCAACTGCGCAGGTCACGCTCGGTGTATCCGAAGGTGGCGTCGCCGGCGAACTCCGTTTGCGCGGCCGACACGAAGACGCCGTCCTGCAGCACCCACTGGATGTCGTCCTCGGTCACCCTCCCCGCCTCCACGAACGCGGGAACGAAGACCACCGCGTCCACGGGCTGCCCCGCCTCCGCGCACACGTCGCGCAGCACGGTGAGCTCGGGTGCGAAGTGTCCGCGCAGTGTGGAGTCGCCGCGACTGACGAACACGGGACGCACCCCGGCCTGCTGAGCGGCCTTGAACGCGGTTTGTGCTATCTCCCGGTTCACCGCCTCGGCGTCGGACCGGGACAGGCTGCGGCTGTTGGTCCACACGAACGTCGGTTCGCGGCGGTTCGCGGCGCGCTGGAGCTCTTCGATACCGGGCTCGATGAGGACAGTGACTCCGTGCACGGCCTGGGCGCCGGTGGGGTCGTCGTCGAGGATCACGAACCAGGCAGCGGACTGCTCGTTGTAGCCGCGGATCTGGGACAGCGGGTCGGACGCCGGGTGAGTGGTCGCGTCCGCCATCGTCACAGGCCCTTCGGCCGGTTCCAGCCGCGCCCGGTGTCGCCGGGGGCCTCCCAGCCCTGCTCGGTCACGATGAGGGTGTCCTCCAGCTTGACGAAGCCGGCCTCGGGGTTCTCCACCCAGGTCTCGATCGACAGCACGAGGCCGGGCTCCAGCGGGGCGTCCGCGTGGTCGGCGGGGTAGGGGACAGGGCCGGTGCCGGTAAGGCGCGGCACCTCGTGAGTGATGAGCCCCATGCCGTGTGCCACGAAGAACATCTGGTCCTTGTGCGCGCATTCGGCGAGGGCCTTGTCAGCCACGGCGAAGATGTCACCACCGCGCTTGCCGGGACCCACAGCGGTGCGCGCTGCCTGCTGCACCGACTCGACCTCGGCGAGGATGTCGGTCATCAGCGCCGTCGGTTCGCCTGCCACGGCCATGCGGGCCAGGTCGCCGATGTAGCCCTCGTACATGCCGCCGGAGTCGAGAGAGAGAACCTCTCCTTCCCGCCAGATCCGGTCCGACGGGGCACGGTTGAGCTCCTGGCCGGTGGAGACGAGACAGTAGTCGAACACCATTCCGCGCTTGGTCTGCTCGAGCCGGAACCGCTCCACGATGTCCCGCTTGCTCTCACCCGGCTGCGACACCTCGAAGGTCGCGAGCATGGAGTCGATGATGCCGTTGGACGCCTTGCGCACCAGGGCCAGTTCTTCGGCCGACTTGATGGCGCGCATGGCCTCAAGCAGCTTCTGCGCCTCAACAAAGCGTGCGTCGGGGAGTTCGGTGCGCAGGATGTCCCAGGCATCGGCGGGCAGGAACGCCTTTTCGACGGCGACGGTCGCCTTGTCCAGGCCGCGCTGGCGCAGACCTGCAGCAACAGCGCGGGCGGTGTCAGCGCTCGACCATGACACGTGCTGGACGTCGGGCACCCAGAAGGGGAACACGTCGCTGCCCCAGGCCTCGTTGCCGCAGCCGACGTAGAAGGACTCCTGCGGCTTGCCCTTGGGGTAGGTGAGCGCGGGCAGGTAACGCGAGAGGCCGATGGCGTCCATGTTCGCGAAGAAGAAGTAGCGATATCCGCCCAGCATGTACTGAACGTTGAAGCGTGTGATCGCTACGACCGCATCCACGCCGGCCTCGTCCATGAGGCGGTCAAGGCGAGCGTTGTCAAAGGGCACGTTCATGTGTGGTTCTCCTGCTTCATATCCAGGCTGGCCCTGTCAGGCGAGCCTACGTGCGATTGGACTACCGGTCAACCATTTTGGTTGACCATTGCCGCGCAGACACTGTCCGGTGCGCGAGAAGAGCCCCGCCGGACCGGAAAACGGCTCCGGCAGGCGCCCCCTATAGGGCAGCAGCGCCGCGCGCAGCCTGGCCCTGAGGACGGGCCCGTACATCGTCAGGGACGCTCGCCGACATACCCGCTTCCTCCCAGTACGGCGCGGATCCTTCAAGGCCGCCAAGCCCCACGTCGCGCGGTGGCCACGCCCGCCACCTCGCCTGGAGGAACTCGTAGACGCGGCACTCGCCGAGCGGCAGTTTCCGCTCGCTCACCTGTGACGGAAGACTCCGGAAGGGCCAGCCAGACCGAGCGATGTGCCGGCCTCCCGCAGTGCCGAGCGGCTCAATCGGAGCTTGTGTGCCACGCTCCGCAGGGGGAGCGCCGTCCGCCTGAAGCCGCGGCAGATGGTCGGTCAGGCAGCCGTCCGCGGGCATCGCTGCCTGACCACGCGAGGGGCCGTGAGGGGCGTCGCCGAAGCATCGGCCCGGCATGAGGTCCCGCCTCAAGCCGGGCGCTGGGCAAGGAGACCTCGGCCAGGGAAGTCGTCGCCGGCAGCTCACGGCTGCCAGGACGTCGTGCGCCCGTGGCTTCTCAGCCCTGGGAGTAGGTTCGAAAGCGTCGTTCCAGCGACTCAAGAGTGTGGCCTCGTGTCTCTGGCAGGAACTTGACCAGGAACATCAAAGTGCCGAGGTTGATTACGGCGAAGACAAGGAAGGACGTCCCCCCGCCCACGGCCTCGATGAGCGGCGGAACCACCAAGGTCACGATGGCTCCCGCGATCCACTGGGCGAAGACCGCGATCCCGATGGCCTGGCCGCGGAAGCGCAAGGGGAAGATCTCCGAAGTCACCAGCCAGTAGCCGGTTCCGATCGCACCCTGGAAGAAGAAGAGGAACGCCAGCATGGCAACAATGATCAGGTAGTTGCGTTCAGTGGACTCCGGGAGGAGAAAGCCGCCGCCGAGGAGCGCGAGGGAGACGGTGACTCCGATCTGACCCGTGATGATCACAGGACGCCGGTTGACCCTGCCGTAGACATAGATTCCGCAGGACACCGCGACGACGGCCACGACACCGTTCGCGATGGTGGTGGTGAGCGCGGCCTTGGTGCCGAACCCGATCGACTCCAGCAACGTGGGGGCCAGATACACCATGGCATTCACACCGGTGAGCTGCATCCCTACATTCAGCACGATTCCGATCAAGAGAAGCCGCCGCACCCAGGGCAAGCGCATCTCGCCGGCCTCCCGCTCCCGCGTTCTTTCGGTGATCTCGTCGAGTTCAGCCTGCACTGCACCGTGCTCCCGGATGCGGCGCAGTACGGACTGCGCCTCACCCAGCCGCCCCTTGGCGGCGTACCAGCGTGGCGATTCGGGCATGAACAGCATCCCGAACCACAGCAGCACTGCCGGGATGGTGGCCAGGCCGAGCATGTAGCGCCAGGCGTGGTTGCTGCCGGAGAAATTCGCTATCACGGCGTTACTGGTGTAGGCGATCAGCTGGCCCGTGACAATCATCAGCTCGTTTTGGGAGACGAGCCGGCCTCGCCGGTGGGCGGGGGCGACTTCCGCGATAAACATCGGCACGGTGGCGGAGGCCCCGCCGACAGCCAACCCCAGGACGACGCGGAAGACGACCATGCTGGTGACGTCCGGCGAAAAAGCCGATCCCAGGGCACCGCCGAAGAACACGACAGCGAAACTGAGGATGGCACGCCTGCGGCCGTAACGGTCGGCCAGGCGCCCGCCCAGAAGCGCCCCGAAAGCAGCACCGAAGACGAGAGAGGACGCGACGACGCCCTCGGTGGTGGCCGTCAGACCAAGACCGCCCTCATCGGTTCCATTCCGCATGAACGGCAACGCCCCGGAGATGACGCCCGTGTCGTAGCCGAAAAGCAGGGCGCCGAGGGTGGCGACGGCTGTAATGACACGAACGAACCGCTCAGGCTTCGCGGTTCTGCCGAACGCCCCACTTGGTGGCGGTGCTATTGCGGTCAGGGAACTTCCGGTCGCTTCGGTCTCCGGCATCATTGCCTCTCCTCGGTGTCCCGCTCAGGGGCGCAGGCAGCTGTACTGGTTCTACTGGCGCGCCGCGCGCGCTCGTGATGCGCTCAGCACGGCGTGCCGGCGTTCGGGCCTCGGTGCCGCCGACCCTGCAGCGCAACGGCCACAGGGCCGGCGGCACCGAGGGGGGAGGTCACCAGAGGGTCTGGCCTCCCTCGATGACGAGGTTGTGTCCGGTCATGTAGTCCGACGCGGCGCTGGCCAGGTACACGATCCCGCCCTGCAGATCGGTGAGTTCGCCCAGGCGTCCCGCGGGGATGTCCGTCAGCCATCGCTCCACCAGCGGGGCAAGGGCCTCGGACTCTTCGATGAGCGCGGTCCGGATGATGCCTGGAGACATGCAGTTGACGCGGATGCCGCGGTCGGCCCACTCGGCGGCCAGGCTGCGAGTCAGGGTGACGACCGCCCCCTTGGACGCGTTGTAGGCGGCCTGCTTCTGCGGATGAGGAACGATCAGCGACGCCATCGAGGCCGTATTGATGATCTTTCCGTAGCCGCGCGGGAACATGGCCCGTGCCTCGTGCTGGCAGGCGAGGAACGTGGCGCGGGTATTGAGGGCGAAGGTCCTGTCCCAGTCGTCGGCCGTGATGTCCTCGGCCGCAGCGTTGGGATTGATGCCCGCGTTGTTGATGGCGATGTCCAGCCCGCCGAAGGCGGACACGGTGTCGGCAACGAAGCGCTCGATCGCGGCGTCGTCGGAAACGTCCGCCTGAAGCGCGATCGCTTCGATGTTCTTGTCGGCCAGTTCCTGAGCGACGGCCTTCGCACGGTCGCCGTCCAGATCGATCACGGCGATGCGGGCACCGGCTTCGCCGAGCGCGTGCGCGAAGGCCCTGCCGATCCCCGCTCCCCCTCCGGTGATCAGGGCCGATTTGCCGTCGAGACGGAAGCGGTCGAGGATCGTCTTCCCCTCCAGGCCGGTGTAGACGTCGTCGTGAGTGATGCCCGAACTGGACATAGAGCTGCTCCTTGTGAAAAATGCGGGGCTACTGGACCGATACGACTGCGCGGACAGGGCAAGGAAAGCCGCCTGCCGTGGTCGATCAAGCGCGCACGGTCACGGCTTCTGGTTGGAGAACGTGCGCTCGTAACCGTGGGAGTGCAGTTCCAGCAGGTTGCCGAAGGGGTCCTCAAAGTGGAGGAAGCGGTAGGGCTGGCCCGGGAACAGCGGCCAGATCCGGCTGGTGCGGATGCGTCCACCCAGCGAGCGGATGCGTTCTTCGGCGGCCTCGATGTCCGGAACGACGAAGCACAGGTGCGAATAGCCGGCTCGCCAGTAGGAAGCGGGAATACTGGTGTCCACCTCCGGCGTGATGAACTCAAACAGTTCCAGTCCGACACCGTTCGCACCGACCATGTGGGCCTGGCGCACACGATGGAATGCGGGACCGAAGACGTCGCAAGCTGCGGCATCCTCGGCTGCGTTGATCTCGAACGGCCCGGAGATCACCTGCAGCCCCAGGGCCTTGCCGTACCAGTCGATCGCTTCCTCGATCCGCGGCACACACAGACCGATGTGGCCGATGACGCTGCTGACTTCGGACATCAGAACGGCACCTCTCCACCGCTGTTGGCCACCACCGTGGGCGCGTGGCCACGGGGCTGCGTGGCGAGATAGAGCGCCAACGATGCGGTCTCGCGCGTGCTTGCGAACCTCCGCAACGGGATCTGGTCGTAGATGTCCTCGTTATACGCCTCGACCGTCTGGCCCTGGGCGGCCGCGATCGCCGCGGTCGCGGCGACGAATAGCGGTGTCTCGGTGCGACCGGGACACAGGGCACGCACAGTGGGCCCCTCGGCCTGACCGGCGGCCATAGCCCGCACCCAGCCAGTGACCGCCCACTTGGAGGCGCAGTAGACCGCGTTCTCCCGCTCGGCGCGCAGTGAAGCCTGCGAGGAGACGGCGACATAGGTGCCCTGCGAGCGCGTGAGAGGTTCTTTCACGGCTTCGAAAAGGGCTGGAACGGTGGAGGCGTTAATCGTGAGGATGGCGCGCGAACGTCGCTCGTCGACGTCTGCCAGCGCGACAGCACCCGCGATTCCGTGTGAGGCCACCACTGCCTCCAGCGGCTCGTCTGCGACACGTCGCCCGAGGAGTTGGAGGTGATCCTTGTTGGTCAGGTCGCCGGTGATCGTCTCAACGTCCTGCAGGTCGGCAACCGACTCGAGCTTCAGATCATGAGCGATCACGGTATAGCCGCGCTCGACCGCGAGCTCGACGATGGCGCGGCCAATGCCGCCGCCCGCGCCAGTAATGAGAATGCTCATGCCGTCTCCCTCAGATCGAAGGTGGAGCCGGTTACATAGTCGGCGTCCGGGCTTCCGAGATACTGCAAGGCCTGAGCCGCGTCCGCAGCCCGCCGGGCGACCACGATGTTGAGACGCACCGCCGGGCCCAGCTCCACCGCGAGGGAGAGCACGGCACCACGGACGGACTCCACAGCCGCGACCGCATCGGGGTTGGCGCTGCCGCCGGGAGGCTCTGTCACGAGGACAGCGATCAGCCTCTTCTCTCCCGCCGGCACACCCGTCGCCAGCTCTCGCAGACGCTCGAAAAGCTCCACATTCGTCTCAGTCACCCAGATGTAGAACGGATCTTCCACCTTGTCGTAACCGAGTGCCACCACATGCAGCGACTCCGGGGCTTCCACGATGCCGTCCACGGGGCCGATCGTGATGACGTTGCCGCTCGGCTGCCCATCAGAACCAAAGGGACTCATCGCACCCTCCTTTCGTTGATATCCACCGACTTCAAGCCGACCACCGGGCGGCCCACCTTGCGATCACCGGGGCTCGCAAGCTCCTGACCAGGCCTTTTGCCGGGAGATCTACTCGTAGCCGAAATCGGTTAGCACGGATGTAACGTACGACCAGCACGGTCGACCGGTCAACCACTGGCGTGAAAATTGGTCGACCTTTCTCGCCTCCACCGGGTCGCCCCGCTGCGGACGTCGACCGTGGAGAAGCCGCACACGGCCCTGAAGCAGTCAGTACGGCGCGCTCCGCTGGAGCGGAACACGCCGTGCGGGGGCTGAGGCCAGCAGCCGACGGGTGCGTTGCGGTTCGGGGCCACGGGCTTCGCGTCGAACGGGTGGGCGGAAACGTCCGCCCGGACGGCCAGCACGTAGTGGAGTCCGCGGTCGGACAGTGCCGCCCGGACGTGGGCGTTGGTGCCGTAGGCGGCATCGGCCACCACGACGGGCGGCCTCATGCCCCAGTCGGCGAGCGTGTCGAGCATGTCCAGTGCCAGTCGCCACTTCTCGCGGTGCGTGATCTCGGGTGGGACGCGGGTGAGGGCCCGGCGGTCGGTATCAGAGGACCATCCCTTGGGCAGGAAGAGTCGCCACTGCAGCGGGCAGGAGGCGGTGTCGGTGGCGGCGTGGACGCTGACCGCGACCTGACAGTTGGCGCGTTTACCCAGGGCTCCGCAGTACTGCGGAGCCCTGGCGACCGACATTCTTCCGTCCTTGGGCACCGACACGTCGTCGATCACCCACGCCGTCGGGGCGATGAGCGGCAGCATCCGTTCGCAGATCCGCCGCTGCACCGGCACCGGATCCCAGGTGGACTGGTTCACGAACTGCCTGTGGCCGATGATCACGCGGATGGGCCGGCGTCTGGCAAGGCCACGAGCCGCCGGCCGACGCTGAACATCCCCGCCGTCTCCTGCACCTGCCACCCGCGCTCCGCCAGACGCCTGGCCTTCGAACGCACCCCCTCGACCTTCGCCGGCGTCGTCTCCAAGCCCAGCTCCACCGCGATCTCCCGGGCCTTCAACGGTCCCCTGCCCGCTGACCGCCCATCCTCCAGCACACCCAGAAGCCGCTGATAGTCCGGCGCCAGCACCGTCACCGGCAACCCGCTCCGCCAGGGCGGCACCGTCGAGCCCGGCACGGGCGGGGCTGCAGTTTCCTGCTCCGCCCCGACCTCGGTCACGGCAGTGGACTCGGCCGCGGAGACAGCCAACGCCGCCTCGACCAACTCCTCCCGCGCGATCACCCGCCGGTCCAACTCGATCTACGCGGCCTACAACACCCCGGCCAACCGGGCGACTTCCTCCCGCAGACCCTCCACCCGCACACGAGCAGCCGCCTCCCGCTCCTCCAGCACCGACGCCACCGCTCACCCCTCGACCACGAAGCGGAGACAAGACGACGCATGCCTCCCTCATCCCGAACCGAACCATGCCTGACCAGCAGGAATCAAACGATCAAGTTCGGTTGAGATACGGCTTCTAACTAAGCAACATCAACTCAGTGCAACCGACGGCATGGGTGCTTCAATCAGGCCATGACCGCTAACACCGGATCTCCGACAGTCGTGACCAGCCGCCGCGAGATTGCCGCCAACACCGAACGGATCTTCGAACTGATCGCTGACCCGTCGCAACAGCCGCGGTGGGATGGCAACGACAATCTCGCCGAAGCTCCCACAGGTCAGCGCATACGCGCTGCAGGCGAGGTGTTCACGATGATGCTTACCCAGGGCGACATCCGGGAGAATCGTGTGGTGGAGTTTGAAGAGGGACGTCGCATCGCTTGGCTTCCGTCAGAACCAGGCCAAGAGCCACCTGGGCACCTCTGGCGATGGGAGCTCGAGCCCGTGGACGAGGCACATACCAGGGTCACACACACCTATGACTGGTCCCGCCTGACCGACGAGAAGCGGCTCCCCTACGCCCGCGCCACCAACACACACAGGCTACGGGTTTCCCTCGATAGGCTTGCCGAGCTCGTCGAGTCGTGACGGACGGGTGCCAGAGGGCACGGAATTCGCTGGTGCGCGGCACCAAGCCGATGAGAGCTGCAACAAAGCGCGAGCGCAAGATCAACATGTAACCCAGAGGGCCCGTGTCAGTTTTCGCTGCCCATACGCAGAACTGAGGAAGCTGCTCGTGAGAATGGGAACCCGGATTCGAGACCCTACAAATTGTAGGTTCCGCGTCTGGCTGGCCATTCGAAGTGCGCTGACCAGCAGGTTTCGTGGTCATCCCACTCGGTGTCCACCGGTTGTCGTCCCGTGGAAGTCTCCGCTTCCTCCGCCGGGGCGGCGCTCCTTGGTGGACACCGGCGTCACCCTCACCCCGGTGACGCAGCGGGTGTACCAATCCATCCCCACCAAGAGTTCAGCCTGTACCCACCGCAGCGTGAGCGAATCGAACGCGAACACGTCCAGTCGGGTGGAGTCCATCAGCAGGTACCCACCCGGCCTTGTGGGTCGCAGCTTCCCGTAGGGCCCATCCGGGCGGTCGGCGATGTCCCGGTTCCGTTTCGTGCTCAGCCGAAACAGTGGGTGCCGACGTTCCAGGTGCTCCAGGATCCGAAAGGCCGGCGCCCGGCTCGGTTGCGGCCCCACCTCCGGTCCGAACCGGGCGATCACCCGGGCCCGGGTCCGATCGATCACCATCGTCCGTGACGGCCGTGACTCATCGGTGTGCTCGACCATGACTTCCAGGACGGTCTCCACCCACCGCTGGTCCACTGACGCCGCCGAACCGCCGGCGTGCCCTCTCCGGGGAGCCAGTTCCGCCTCGCCCTGGTCACGGAAGGCGACAAGCCACCGCTCGACGGTGCGAACCGTGACGCCGAGTTCCGCCGCCTTGGCCGCCTTCTTGGCTTCCATGCCGGCGCGTACTCGTCCTGCGGCTCACCGTCGGCAACCAACTCCGGGCTGCCCGACCGGTAGCCCGTCAGCACCACCCGCATGTGGCCAGCCCGCTCGGCCGTCAGCTCTCGCTCTTCGTTGTTGAGCTGGTCCAAGACCACCGAGGCGACCCCGTTGGCATCTCCTCCCGAAGGGCCGGGGACGTCGAGGAGCACGCGAGCGCGGTCGGAGAAGAGCAATTCCTGCAGCGACAGGCGCTGGACTCGGCCGCGGCCGTCCTTCAAGACAACCTCGATGCCCGCAGTCGTCGCGGCCAACTCGACCACCTCGACGGCCTCGCCGTCGTAACGGAAACGCGCACCGACTCCAACGCGAGCTCCCGCACTGCTCATGCCACCCTCCTCAACACGTGGGAGGGACGTAGGGGTTCGGTCAGATCCGTGTGCAGCTCATGGGTCCAAAGCAGGTGATGGATCCCGGCCCGCACACTCTGCTCGGGTCGGCCAGGCAGCCTCTGCGCCGCCTGCCCCAGCGGCACGCCGTCCAGGTCAGCGCGGCGCAACTCCTCCAGCATCTCCGGCCCGAACAGCCGCCCACGGCGATAGCCGGCCAGGAAACGGATGTTCTCCAGCTCCGCCTCCGGTGGCTCGCTCCACACCTCGTAGCGCCACCCACGCGACTCCACCGCCCGCCGGGTCCACGCGAACGTGGAGGCCACCACCGGCTTCAACAGCCGTTGACGCGGCTTGACGTCCACGACCACCGGACCATCCTCAGTAATCAGGAAGTAGTCCGGGATGTGCTTGCGGCCCTTTCCCTCCACCACTGCCTTCAGCAGGAACGGCTGGGTCACGATGCCGTGCACCGCAGGATCGAAGTCGACGAACATCAGCCGTGCGAGCTCAAGACGCGACTCGTAGATCACATGGTCCTGGGTCGTCGCCGCCCAGTACGTGCCGGATTCCCCGGGGGTTGGAGCGAAGTGCCATGGCTCGATGCTGCTGTTTATGCAGGTCATCGGCTGTCTGATGTGACGCTAGCGTGTGCCGCAGGTGTGGTTCAAGTAGCTTCCCTCGTCAGGGTGACGGGGTCCGTGTGCTGCGGTTGAGGCGGGCGATCAACTCGCGGTTGGCAGTCCGGGCGGCATCGAGTTCGTCGTCTCGGTCGGCGAGTTGGCGGCGAAGTTCGGCAGCCTGCTGGCCGAGTTCGGTGAGCTGGGCTTGGAGGCGGGTGGTGTCGTCCGGGGCACCGAGACCGGACTCGCGCCAGGCTTCCTGGCCGAGTGCTTCCGATAGGCGCTCGCGCAGTTGGGTGTTCTCGCGTGTGAGCCGGCCGACGCGGTCGTGGGCGGCGGCCAGGTCGGCCATCAAGGACGTCCGGCTCACGGAGGGACCGGTGGCTGCAGGGGTCGGAGGTTCTGTGGCCTTGGCAAGGACGAGAGCGTGCAGGTCGCGGTGGCGGTAGAGGAGGCTGCGATCCACCCCGGCCTTGCGAGCGATTGCCGAGACGCTGATCTCCTCGCCCGCCGCGATGGCGGCGTCGAGGGCGGTGATGACGCGCTGGCGGCAGCGGTCGCTGTGCGCTCGGCGGACGGCGGCGATGCCGCTGGTGGTGGTCATGGACGCTCCAGTCGCAGGTCGGGGTGTGGAGCTCGGACCTGGGGCATGCCGAGGTGGACGAGCTGCCGGGTGCGGCGGACCACGGCCACGGCCTGGTCGATCTCGGCTCGCTCGTCGTCGGTGAGGCTGTCGAGATCTTCGCGGACCCGGTGGACGAGGGCCTTGACCTTGCGGATCTCCTCCTCGGAGGGCAGCGCGTCGGCGCGTGCCCACTCGTCCAGGTCGGTGGCGGCCAGGATTCTTTCCCGGTCGCGTAGAAGGTCTTGCAGGTAGGTGGTGAGGTCGGGGAGGTAGGAGACGTTGGTGCGGAAGTGGTCGCAGCCCACGCAACGGAACCGGAACGGACAGGAGCCGCCGCCGGCCTGGACGTTGGTGGGTTCGTGGCAGGTGCCGTAAGGGACGGCGATCTGGCCGATCGCATGGCGGGTGCGTTCGGCGTCGAGCAGGGCCTCCGCCTCCCGCCAGATCCGCTGGCCGTTTCGGTCAAACTGGTGGCTGGCGACCGTATCCACCGCCTCACGGCGGCGCTCGGCGCCGACGCGTTAACGTAGACCTGGGTGGAACTGGTGGAGGCGTGACCGAGCAGGTCCTGCAGTTCGTCGACGGTCCCGCCGGCGTCGAGGACGTTTCCGGCGAATCCGTGGCGCAGGGCGTGCGGACGCACCGTCTGGGCAAGACCGGCGCGGCGCGACAGGGCGGCGAACAGGTCGTTGACCGCATCCGGCTTCATCGGGGCACCGACCGGCGGCCGGAAGAGGTTGACGAATACGAAGTCGCTGTCGGCGGCCCCGGCGATGCCCGCGCGCTCCAGGACGTACTGATCGTGCGCTCGCACCAGCAGCCGGTCGACGGGGACGACACGCGAGTGCCGGGACTTCGCCCAGGCCGCGTTGACGTTCTCCCGCCGCACCACGTGCAGGTGCGAGCCGGGGAAGGAGCAGCCCAGTGCGGTGGAGTCGAGCAGGAAGTGGATGTCCTCCCGGCGCAGGCCCACTGCCTCGCTGCGGCGCAGGCCCGCCCGGCACAGCATCAGCACCAGCAGCCGGTCCCGGGCCGACCGGCAGGCCCGCAGCAGGGCGACTGCGTCCTCGTCGCTGGCCCGCCCGGGCCGCGTCGATGGCTCCTGGAGACGGTGGCGCGGCCGCATCCGCAGCTTCCACGCGCCATCCTCACCCCGTGCCTCGGCGGGCAGGCTCCTGCTGTCGGCCAACTCGTAGAGCTGGTGCAGTACTTCGCGTGGAACCTCCCCCTGGTCCGCGGCGAACACGAGGAAGCCGCGGACAGCCGCCAGCACCGCGTTGATCCGCCGTGCCCCGCGTACCGGCGCCGCACCCGGACCGCTCAACACCACCGCTTGCCCGTCCGCCCGGGGAGCAGGCACATGCCGAAGCCACAAGATGAAGGCGCCCAGCTGCCCCGCGGCCGAGCGCCAATCCACGCCTGCCGTCGCGCACCAGCGCAGGAAGAGCGCCACTGCGACGGCATAGCTCTTCGTCGTCGACTCGGCGCCGTCTCTCCCGAACCGCGTGTGCCGCAGGTAGGCATCCGCCGCTGGTACCGGCCGCAGGTCCTCGTCGACCACCGTCCAATACCGCGTGCCCGAGGGCATCCGTACCGGGAACGCTCGCATCCCAACTCCTTGTCGATCTCGACTGTCCAAACGACGACAGCCACATGACCGACACGGGTAGAGGACCCGTTGCTCACCGGACCAAACGCCTACCTACCGCAACAGTGAGCCACACCCCCAAGACCCCCGGGGAAGCCCGAGTAGTGCCGCTGCCCCTTGTACGAGCGAAACGTCCGCCACGGTCTGGCCTCCTGCAGCAGTCCGAGCGGTACCGACTGCCACTCCAAGTCCTCCACCATGGACTCATCACTGCGCCGGACGCTCAGCCGTACTGGCGCGGCCACCGCTGTACTCATCGGACCAACCCCGTGTCTTCCGAAGCGGCCCCGCCGGCCGCCGAACGCTGGGGTCCTGCCCTAGTCACACACGCTGATGAGTACCAGGACAGTCCTGTACACGAAGAGGGGAATCACTCGATCAAGAGGCATGATTCTCACCTCCATGTCCTATTGGACACGCGGTGGACATCCCCGGTGAGAAAAGGACACAGGATCTGAGAACCTACAAAAAAGAGAGACCAGCCATACCCGCACTAACTACGTGCAGGATCAAACTGCTCAACTCGTCGGAAGAGCTTGGGAGATGGTTGGTCTCGCGAACCAGTTAAGCACACCTTCCGTGGCCACGGTCAAACCCCACCACCATCGTCGTCAGCTGTAGGGTCTCAGTTTTCGCGGCACAGTCTCATCTCCGATGGCACATCGGCGGCACTTATGCCGTCTTCGTGAGGCTCGCTGGTCGGGGTTCTCACCCTTTCGGGTGGCGGGGTTCCGACCTGCTCCGCCCGTCAGTGCCTGGCTGACACCCTTAGCTTAGTCTTGCGGTCCGCCTCCTCGACCTTCGCCGCTGCGGCGGCCTGCGCCTCCTCGAGCGTCTTGGTCATCTGCGCGACTTCCGCCGCAGTGAGCCGCTTGACCTCGGTAATCTTGATGGCCGCCCCTTCTTGGGCGGCCTTGCTGTCCGCGGCGGCTTTGGCCTGGGCTGCCTCGATCCGCCGGGTGGCGTCGGTGCGAGCCTCTTCGACCTCCGCTGCGGCGGTCGCCTTCGCCTCCTCGAGCGCCCGGGTCATTTCCGCGACCTGGCGCTCGGCCTTGACCTTCGCCTCCCCCGCAGCGTTCTCCGCCGCCTTGACCTCCTCGCCCGTACGCCGGCGGATCTCGGCAATCTCGACCGCCGCGTTTTGGCGAGCAGCGTTCACGTTCTCCTCGGCCGTGGCCCGTACCTCGGCGACCCGGCGTTCAGCCTCTGCGCGGGCCTCCTCCACGGAAGCCTGCGCCTCCTCGGCCTTGGCGTTGGCCTCCGCGGTGATCCGCTCGGACTCGGCCTGGAAGCGGGATCTCCTCCAGTCCCCAGGCCTCCAGTCGGTGGGCGCACTGGGTGCGGATCGGGGCGACGGCTGCGGGGTTGGACGGTACGTCCCACTGGGCGACCTGCGCGGGGTCCAGCAGGCGGGTGCGGGCCACGAGCAGGGCGATGTCGTCGCTGGGGCGTTCGGGAAGGACGGCTTCGAGGATGCTCCGACAGGTTTCTTCCGCGGTGAGGTGTGGTTGGCCGGTCACGGCTGTGCGCAGGAGGCCGAGGCCGGTATCGAGGTCGCGCTGTCGGTCCTCGATGAGCCCGTCGGTGTAGAGGATGAGGCGGGAGCCTTCGGGCAGTTGAAGTTCGGCGGTCTCGAACGGCAGGCCGCTCCCCACGCCCAGGGGAGGGGAGGCGGGCACGTCGGGGATATCCACTGTGCCGTCGGGGCGCACGACGGCGGGCGGCGGATGGCCGACGCGAGTCAGGGTGCAGCTGCCGGTGACCGGGTCGTAGATGGTGTACAGGCAAGTGGCGCCGGCGACGTCGTGACTGTTGCCCTCCGCTGCCCGGTCCTGATCGATTCGGTCGACTAGCTCATCGAGGTGTCCAAGGAGTTCGTCCGGTGGCAGGTCGAGGGCGGAGAAGTTGTGCACTGCCGTGCGCAGGCGGCCAATGGTGGCGGCGGCGTGCAGGCCGTGGCCGACGACGTCACCAACGACGAGGGCGACACGGGCGCCGGACAGGGGGATGACATCGAACCAGTCGCCGCCCACGCTGGCTGCTGGAAGGTAGCGGTAGGCCAAGGTCGCCCCCGAAGCGTGAGCATTGCGGTAGGCGATCGGCAAGCTTCAGCAACCTCCGCCCCTCCGCCTTATTGCGGCCGGGTGCTGACGAAGCGGATGACCGGACAAGACTGCGCCACTACGGGAGCCATGCACCACTGGCCCAGCGGGCAGCCATCGGGGCCCTATTTCTGGGTGGGCCTCTGACATCCAGCGCAGGGGCCCGCCAGGGCGGGCGCGCGGAGGGCTCGTCACGTCACTCATGGCTGTTCTCCGGGGCGCATCGAGCGGAGCCGGTCGGCGATGTCGTACACCGTCACTCGCAGGGCGCGGATGTCGGTGATCAGGTCATGCCACGGCGCGTAGGCGGTGTCGATACTCTCGCCCGAGGCGCGGATGTAGGCGATGGCGACGCCGTACGCGAAGTACTCGTTGCGTGCCGGCAGCGGGCGCAGCAGCACGATCTGCTCCACCAGGGCGGCGGCCCGCCAGTAGGCGTCGGGCTCGCCCATCGTGATGTGCGGGGTGTTCACCCGGTGCCGGGCAACAGCGGCGACGAGGCCGGAGTAGTCGCCAACGTCGAGGTCCTTGCCGAGCAGTTCTTCTTGCCGGTCCAGGAGCCACCGGATGTCGATGTACAGGTCCAAGATCAGGCCACCCGGCGCACGCTGCTCGTGCCCTGGGGCAGGCCGCCGAAGTCACGGTCGAAGGCCTCGGCGATGCCGGGCTGTGTGACGACCTCGCGGAAGACCGCGGTGGCCATGCCCAGCTTTTGCTGGGTCTCCTCCTGGATGGCGAGCTGTGCGAGCAGGGCGCGCACGCTGACGCCCCGGGCGGCGGCGATGGCGGCGAGCCGGTCCCGCGTCTCTGTGTCGATCTTGACCGTTGTATCTGCCATATCTATCAGTATGCACCCATGACTACCTTCGTGAATACCGTTCGCGGGGATGAGGCTGAGCGCTTCACCTAGCCCGCGAGCGCTGTGGTCCGCAGGGTAGCGATCGGGTCTCCCACCTGCGGGGAATTCACCAGCAGCGGTACGGAATCCTGCTTGCTCGGGCTGTGCTGGGTGCATGAAGGCTCCCGTTCGTACGGCTGCAACGCACCTCGCCCAAGAGATCGACTCCAGATCCACGGCCTGACGGCAGGGCCCTGCCGACCGGACAACGGGCGCGGCATCTTCGACTGGGGCGGCTGGCTCGGTCGCCGGGCGTGCAGTAGCCCCCGCTCGGGGCGACGCTTACACCATGAACACCGTGCACGTGATCGTCTACCCGCCGTCCGAGACCGGCGGCCGACAGGTTCGGGTCGGGCGGGAGATCCTCGGGACCGCCCATTCGCTGCACGACCTGACCGTTTTCCTGCAGCACGCCGGCCTGGAGGGCTGGGACGAGTTGGACGTCGTGCAGCACGCGGAGCTGATCGAGTGGAGGGGCGGCGGACCGGAAACGTGGGTTCAATGAAGGCGTGCGTACATCTACCGCTTGGGTATGAAGGGGCGTAGCGTCTGCTCCCCGCGAAGGGGTGTCAGGCCCGCCGGCTGTAGGGGTACACGTCTGGCGGGCCGCGCCATGTCTGGGATGCACGAGCGCCCCACCGCATCTTGGGTTCTGGCGATCGTAGCAACACCCCAGCGCAGGGGGTGGGATGCACTTCGAGGTCCGCCAAGCAATGGAAGCCGCAAGGCCTCAACCATGTCCGGTTCGCCCGGATCAGCCGGGACGGTCGAGTGGGTCCCAACGGGGGCGTCCTGGGGACCGGCAGCAGGCGGGCTGCCCGGGCGGGTACACGAGCAGCTACTGGCGACATCGCGGAGACCGACGTCTGCTACTTCGCCGCGCAGAAGTCGTTTGCCTCCGACGGCGGCCTGATCCTCAAGCCCACCCGCCGCAGGACGAGTCCAAGCTCCGCGTGTGGGCGACCATGGGCAGACTCCAGGAGTACGTGGTCCTCACCGAGGCCCTCGACGCCGGCGTGGAGGCGCCAGGCGTTACAGTCCGTAGCCGGTCATGACCCGCTCTCCCTGTGGAGGATTGCCGCCCTGCCTGCCCAGGCCAGGATGCTCTGTCCCCGCATGGACAGCCCGAGTCGGTTCCAGTGGAAGATCACGTGGTAGCTGAGTACATGCCTCAACCCGCGGTCGAGCGTTCCATCCTGGACAGCGCGGCCGAGTGTCTGACCCGCGCTGCGGAAGGCGGTGGCCCACTCGGCGACGGGCTCCAACGGCCCGCCGGAACGCAGCATGGCGTCAATGTCGGCGAAGAGCAGGGGCCGGATCTCCTGGGCGCGGGCGTTGAGGTGGTCCGCTGGGACATCGCTGACGGCCGAGCGGTGTTCGTCCGTGATGACGCGGTGCCAGACATCCCCCTGCTCGTACCACTCCAGTCCGGCAGCGCGCATCATGAGTGTGCAGAGAAGGACGGACAGTTCCCGCGGCCCCACGGTCAGGTCGCCGCGTTGCCGCAACCGCTGCGCTTCCCGGCTGTCGGTGATGAACAGGGCGTGCGCGGCCGTCATGCTGACTGGGCCCCCGAACGCCGCTGTCTCCGGCTCGTAGATGCCGGGCCACCATCGGTGCAGGTGTCCATCGGCAACGAGGCGGTCGAAGCCGTTGCCGACGGCCAGCTTCGCCCCGATCTCAGGCCGTACGCGCAGGCGCAGGCGCCAGCAGGGGTGCTTCCTGGTGTACCACCAGCCGTCGACGGTGCCGGCGGCTTCCGCCTCTCTCAGCACGGGCAGCACGTATGTGGTGAAGGTGTCGTCGGCGCTCGCCCAGTCGGTGAAGTGGAGATTCGTCTGCCACCAATCGACGGCGGTGGCGTGGCGGGTCAGGGCTTTCCGGCCGGCCTGGTGGTAGACCGCGACAGCGTCGGAGAGGATCGCAGGGTCCATCCGGTACTGGTGCGCGGCGTCGGCGATCGGCAGGCCGGTGAGCACAGCGAAGACCGCGCGTTGGATCAGGCTCGGCTCCGCTTGGATCAGTTGATCAAGAGACATGCGTCCCATCCGGTGATCGGGGCCTGCTGCGAGGCGAGGGTAGTGAGAGCGAGGGCGGTGCCGGCGTCACCGTTGATCAGCCCGGTCGCCGGGAGGACGCCGGGCTGGGCCTGCGCGGCGAGGGTGACGCCGAGGCGCCTCGGGAGGGTCCGGAGGCGGGGGTCGAGGGCATCGGCGGCGGCACGGACGGCGGTTTGGTAGATGCCTCCCCAGCCGTGGCACAGACCGGTGTCGGTGACGCTGGCGAGCTGCTCGGGGTCGGTCAGCGCCTGGTACAGGGCGTCCTCGTAGAACGCCTGGAGGTCGGGAGCGCGCAGGGCGAGTCCTGCGAGTTGCCCTGCCCGTGCGATACCTGTCGTTCCGTAGCACCAGCTCGGCCGAGTGGGGGCGTCGTGGTGGGGGCGTCCGCGGTCGAGGTCGCGGCGCGAGACGTGCTCGGGCCACCAGGGGCCGGCGGCTGCGTGCTGGCACCAGACGTCGAGGTACTCGCAGATAGTCCACATGGCCTCTCGGTGGCCGCCGACGGTGATGCCGCGGCGCAGGGTCTGGGACAGGAGGAGGAGCGGGCCGGTGATGCCGTGCGCGGCACCGAAATTGCCGTGCCCGCCGGGGAAGTGCGGGGATTCTCCGCGGGCCGGGTCGTGGCGGACCCACCAGCCGGGCAGGCCGCGACCGCCGGGGGTGAGCGGGCGGGTCAGGGCAACGAGGTACCGCAGGACCCGTTCCAAGGCGGGCCCTGCGGGGTCGGTACGCAGGAAGTACGCCCCGATGCCGGTGAGGCCGTAGAAGAGGTCGTACTCCGCGAAGGTGGGTAGATCGCGGCTGCGGACGCGGGCGAGCGCGGCTTCGGTGCGGCGGTGGGCGAGGTCGGTGATGTGCTGGTGGAGGGTCTTCCGCGCGGGGTCGTACAGGAGTTGGAAGGGCGGCGGAACGGTGGTGAGGAGGAAGCCAAGAGCCGGGGCACCGACGAACAGCCCGGTGGTGTCGGCCGCGCTGATGTGCCCGCCGGCTGTGGCGGTAATCCACCGGTGGGCGGGCCGCCAGGAGCCGCCGTATCGGCTGGCCATCTCGACGTGCAGCAGGCTGATCCCGGCGGCGCCGTCGGCGAGGGACTGCACCGCCCAAGGCTCGTCCGGGGGTGGGGGATCGGGTTCTGCCAGATGGGCGGTGTACTGCTCCAGGATCGCCGCGGCCGTGCCGGCCGGCGCGGTCATCGGCTCACCATCCGGTGCTGAAGGGCCACGATCCGCACGAGCCGCAGCGTGGTCGCTTCGGCGCTCGGGCTGACACCCAGTGTGCGGACGTGGCGCTGGTGCAGCAGGGTCCGGGCGACGGCGAGCGGGTCGCGCTCTTCGGGGCCACGTCTTCCGGTAGGTGTCTAAGAGTCATCACGTAATGAGGCGATGTCCACCGATGTCTGTACGGAGCCGGCGCGTCTGGGTGGCGCGTTGTCCATACAGCGGACCGCTCCGACGTGGGCCTTGTGCCGCTCGTTCGCGGGTCGGGTCTCATTCGGGGTTGGCCTGGTACC
>NZ_JBWKFL010000063.1:0-38228 GCF_056434305.1 Streptomyces sp. NPDC044061
TCTTGAGCACTGGCCTGGGACTACGTCACCGACATCAGCCGGCCCTCCCATCTACGTATCCACTCACTCCGAGCGGCCTCGTGCCGCACGACGATCCGGGTCTTGTCGGGATGCAGACGCAGCCCGACCTCTTCCATCCGGTTCCCGATCGCCTCCACCAGTGTTCTGGCCTGGCGCTCGCTGACGCAGTGCACGACCGCGTCATCCACGTAGCGTTCAAAGGGGACGTTCGGGAACTCCCGAGCCAGCCACATGTCGAACGCGTAGTGCAGGAACAGATTCGCCAACACGGGCGAAACCGATGACCCTTGCGGGGTCCCTCGGTCTCGCATCTGCAAGGTGCCATCGGGTAGTTGAAGCGGCGCCTCGAGCCATCTCTGGACGTACAACTTCACCCAAACGGCGTCGGTGTGCGCTTCCACAGCCTTGACGATGAGGTCCCAGCGGACGCTGTCGAAGAACTTCTGGATGTCGAGGTCGACGACCCAGTCCTTCTTCCAGCAGCGTTCTCGGCACTTTTCCACCGCGTCCAGCGCCGACCGGCCGGGCCGATACCCATAAGAGTCCGGATGGAACTTCGGTTCCACCTCGCGCTCCAAACGGGCGGCCACTACGGTCTGTGCAATTCTGTCCGCTACCGTGGGAACGCCGAGAATTCTGGTGCCACCGCCATGCGGCTTGGGAATCTCCACCGCTCGCACCGGGGGCGGAAAGTAGCTGCCAGAGGACATCCGGTTCCAGATCTTGAAGAGATTGCCCCTCAGATCCTTCTCGAAGTCCTCGATCGAGCAACCATCCACACCCGGCGCTCCCTTATTAGCCCTGACCTTCTCCCATGCCTCCCATACTTCCCACTTCGAGATCTCAAACGACTTCCCTGGCGACTTCAGCTCGCCCACCCGACTCCTCCCAGGACACACCCGGTTGATCGAACGAACACAGCCACGGATGACCCGGCCCCTTCGCTCCATCCCCATTACAGAGACTTCATCACTACTACGAGCCGGTCCGCCGGCGAGTCCCGCCCCGGTACTCGATCCCTCGCGGTTTCTGCCGCTTCGGGACACTCCCTCTCCCTGCCCATGAGGCAGGACTATCGGGACTCGCCTTCCCACGTTCCACGTGAAAGCAGCAGACCAGGCTCGCGTCGCCTCCATGCCGGGCACCGTCTGGCCAGTAGACGGGTGTCCGCCAGACTTGTCCTGGAGCCATATCTACACCCCCAGTTTCGATGCCATCTAAATACGTTTTCGACACGTCATCAGCGATTCGCTTGCGCTCGCCTTCCTGGTCCCCACCTGACGCCTCATGGGCGCCTTTTCCACATCGCTCACCACGACGGTCTTCGGCCAACGCAGCATGTGGCGGTTTGAAGCCTCCCCCCGTAGGGCGGCTCCGAAGGGCCTACCTTCATCTTTCACGCAGCACCGCATTCAAAGAGGTGCCGACCTACATTTTCTGAACCTCTCCTCCTGCGTTCGTGGCACACCGACATCACATACGTGCAGGTCGGCGGGACGTGGCTGTATCTCGCCTGTGTCATCGACATCTGTTCACGCCGGGTGCTCGGCTGGTCGATGGCCACTCACATGCGCACGGAACTGGTCATCGACGCCCTGACGATGGCGGTGGCGACCCGCGGCGGCCACGTGGACGGGGTGATCTTCCATGCGGACAGGGGCTCGCAGACCACATCGGCCGCGTTCGCGCATGTCTGCGACGGTTTCGGGATCCGCAGGAGTATGGGCCGGGTCGGCTCGAGTTACGACAACGCCCTCGCCGAGTCGTTCTGGCAGGGCCTCAAGAGGGAGACGATGCACCAGCGGCTGTTCACCACGATGCGTCAGGCGAGGCTGGAGATCTTCCAGTGGCTGACCTACTACAACGCCCGACGGCGTCACAGTGCCCTCGACTACCTCTCGCCAGCCGAGTTTGAACAACGGCACCAGCAAGAACGTAAACTCACACTCGCAGTATGAACCCCGTGTCCACACTCCGGGGGACGCCTCAGATGGGAGCTTCGTCAGAGGGTTGGGGTCCAGAACCCGGTCCAGCTCGCCGAGCCACCGCTCGGGAGCAGTGGTGGTGATGATCGCCCTGTCGGGGTGGTCCGTGGTGGATTAACCGGGATGTGAGGGCGTTGCCGCGGCCGGCTTCGGCTATGGCGGTGTCGTCCAGGACTGTGTGCATCGCGTCGCTCACTGCGCCCGCGCTTGGGCCAGTCGGCGGTCCAGTTCGCTGTCGAGGTCGCGTTCCTCCGCCGGGGTCGGCGCGTAGCCGGTCCACTCCTTCAAGGTGGCGCGGGCATGCTCGGTCCGCGACGTTCGCTCGGCGGGGGTGAGCAGGGTTTCGGCAAGCTGGGCCAGGTAGGCGCGCAACGACATGCCTTCGGCTGCCGCTATGGCGGCGAGCCGGTCCCGGGCTTCTTCGGGGATGCGGACGTTGGCGTCGGACATCGTCGTCCTCCCTTCCGCCTTCCTAAGGTACGGGTACGTGGCCGTAAACACCTGGGGGCTGCAGCTCCCGAAATCCGAAGCGCTGCTGCGGCCTGGCGCGCGCCGCCGAATGTCATGGCGGGCTTTTCATCCAAGTGACGAGCTGGGCCCACCGGCCACCCGTCGATCGGCTGCATGAACCGTCCGGGTGTCGAGGAACCTGTGTGCGTCGCGGCGGCCTGCTCGGTCGGACCGGCATCGGTTCCGTTCGAGTCATCGGCTCCCCTGCCTGTGCATCCCTGTGCTTCGCCGGCTCACATGTGCACTGCTGAGGTTTTGGCACGTCGGCGAGCACTTCCTCCACGTGTCTCCCGCAGCCCTCATAGGTGACCTTCCGGCATCACCGGCAGACAGCACGTTGGCACATGATCCCCCTCCATGGCGTCCTCATTTGCGTCCAGCAAATTCAACAGTTTCGTCACAGCCGAATTCACATTTTCGCCATAACCAACACCCATATGTACACCGCCTCCACGAAGACCTGACTCCCCCTCACCAGGCGAGTCGGCCACGGGTTCGCATCCCGCTTCAGGCGATCTCGCTACCGGCCGCGAGCATCCCTATATGAGGGACATAGGAGTACAGGTGTGGCGCGGCGTAACTCACTCAGCGACGTCAAGGGGGCACGGTCGGGATCCTCCTTGAGGTTGCTTGGGACACCGAAAGAGTGGTTCCATCTCGCGCGGTCGAAGGAACGGAGGGCACAGCTCCGTATTGTGACAGGCCGTCACTGCGTCGCTTTGAGATCGTCGACCTGGCGCGGCGAGGGCACGAAATCGAGAACGGCAACCGCCCTCACCGAACGGGTGTGCGCCGCTCAGAAGGGAGCAACGTGGGTTGCTCGCACGCCGCAGGATGCCCCCTCTTCCCGCTACTTAGGGCGAGCTTGCAAGGCTGGCGCGACTACTACTGCGACAGCGAGGATCAGTGGCTTGGCTGTGCGCGCTACCAGGTGTCACTCACCGGTGAGCGCGTGCCGATCAGTCTGTTGCCCAACGGAGCCCGCGCGCGACACCTCGAAGACGCTGCCGCCGACGCGGACAGGTCCTGCGCCGCCAGCCCAGAGCAGAGACTTCAGCAGGCCCAGTCAGCAGAGGACAATCCGTGGTCGCCGGAGGGCGCGTTCTGGTCGCAGCCGGCACCGGCCCAGTCACCAGAGCCGTCAGAAGCTTTGACCGCGGCACCGGGGACCACGGCTCAGTTCGGGGCGGCATCTGCGCCGATGCCGGTCTCGCATCACCGACCGTCATCACCCCCACGGTTTCCCCAGCCTCCAGACCGCCGATCTCGACACGCCCGGCAGGCGCCCAGCTCGAAGCGCAGCTGGTGGGCTCGATTCACCGACTGGACGGGAGGCCCCGCATGAGTGGCTACTGGCCCTGGTGGGCCGGCGCTGCCGGGCTCGCTCTGATCACCATCAACTACGCCCTCACCACGGATCGGTCTTTCGGGGTGTCGTCCGCGTGGGATCGCGTGTTGCACTGGCGCAGGGAGCGCCGCCTCGAGCGGATGGACGAGGAGTTCACCGACGAGCGTGCTCTCGCCGACGCTCTCGCCGCAGCTACAGCGGAGCACTTCGGCACCAGCCCCGGCGCGCCCACCGTGCCGTCGGATCCGAGCGGGATGTCACAACTGGTAGAAACGGAGGTCGAACCGACGGCGGGTGAGGACACCTCGGTCACGGGGCCGGGTCCGGCCCCGCTGGTCACCCAGGCTGCGCTGCTGGTTTCGATCTTCTTCGGCGGATTGATCGCCTCGGTCACCTCGGGGCGGTTCCACCTCCGCTTCGACATGGGCCCGGGATTCCGGAACGTGGTCACCGCAAATCCGACCACCATGATCGTCCTGCTGTTCGTCGGAGGCGTGCTGGTCGGCTTCGGCACCCGGCTGGCCGGTGGCTGCAGCTCCGGCCACGGACTCAACGGCTGCGGCCGTCTGCGCCCGGTCAGCCTGGTTGCGACCGCCGTGTTCTTCGGCACCGCCGTCGCGGTGTCGTTCCTGCTGTGGAAGGTGATCTGATGCGTACTCGGGGCGCGATTCTGCTGGCCAACATCATCACCGGCCTCACTCTCGGCTATACCGTCTCCAACATCGGCTTCGGCGACTACACCGAGCTGAACCGCATGTTCACCTTCCAGGACCTGCGCATGCTCCTCTCCTTCGCCGGCGCCGTCGTGATCATCGTGTGCGCATTCGCTCTGCTGCGGATCCGCCGCAGCCCGGAGCGCGTTCACGCCAGCGTGATCCCCGGCGCAGTGCTGTTCGGTACGGGCTGGGCGGTCTCAGGCGGGTGCCCGGCAATCCCGATCGTCCAGGTCGCCGGCGGATACCTGCCCGCCCTGGTCACCATCGTCGGCGTAACCTTCGGCATCCGGCTGTGCCGCTGGGCCAACGCCCGCTACTTCCACCTCGACCGCGGCTCCTGCGGGCTGTAGCCAAGGACGCCCACCCACACCCCTCGGTAAAGAAGTGGCCCTCATTCAATGAGCGCAAACCGCCGACTCCCACAGCCGGGACCGGGTCGGGCGTGGGGAGGATGTGGGCCTGCCAGCCGGTCGTTCGAAGTTGTGCGGCCGTGCTGCGGAGGAGGGCAGAACCAGTGCCGGTCCAGTCGGGTCGCGCGGTTCCCATCTGCGCCTGACACCCGCCGACCCCGTACGACTGCGCAGCAGTCCTCACGCCGACGAACCTGGTTCCGTCTGCCCGCCCTGACGGCGCACGCCGCGTCCCCCAGCGGCTGAGTCGCCGGAGTACGGTTGCCGTCCCTTCCCCTTTTCCCATGGTCGTGCTTGCCTGGCCACTCGCCGCCCTCGTCGCCCCTGTGAAACGGCCTGGGTGGCGTCCTGGCGGACGGAGGGTAGGCGATGGCGCCGAAGCCCTTCAGGACCGAGAATTTGACCGTCCGGTCTGTGGTCAACATCAGGTTGGCGGATTTCATGTCCCGGTGGACCACTCCCTGCTGGTGCGCCACGGAGAGGCCGGCGGCCCTTTGGCCGTAATGACTGCTGCCTCGGCCGGGACCAGGGCGCTGCGCTGGGAGCGTTCCTGAGCCAGGTTCCAGCCGTCGATGAGTTCCGTGACGAGGTGGGGGTGATCATGGTGTGAACGGAAGTCATACAAGACCACAATGTTGGGGTGGTTGAGCCGGGCAGCGATCTGCGGGAGGAGTTGGTCGTGGGCCCGCCACACCTCGACCATCGAGCCGCGTCCCAATAGCTCCTGCACCTCATGACGGTCCGCCAGCAGACCCTGCACACCCACTCCGATCATCGCCTTGCTCGTCGTCCCCCAGGCCCGACAGTTGCGGTGTGCGGTCGTTCGAGTCTCGGTTGACCAGGCCCGATACACCCTCTCTCTCGCGGGGGTACGCGCGGGGCAGGCAGACGACGGGGGATTCGCCTGCCTGCCCCTATTGCGTGACCGCCCACTCGACAGGGGGCGAGCAGGTGCCACGGGGCCCTGTGCCCATTCCTACAGCGCACTGGAGTGCCGGGCCGTCACACCCCCCGGGGACACCCACCGCCACACGGCTCTCCAAGCCGGGCGGCAGGGGCAGGGGGAAACCGAGGCTGCCCCCGCACAGCGGCGCCTCCATACCCTCCCCCGGTGGAAGGGCGCCATGTCCCTGCCCGAAGTCACTCCCAACAGCGCACCGCACAATCAGGAGTGTCACGGGGGGCGCGGATGATTGCGAGACTGACACCTTCATGAAGGGACACACTGACCTTCTTCATGACTTGGTCACTAATTACGCAAACACCGGCGGCTGGAGACCGCCGGCACCCGAATCAGACCGTTCCATTCAGTCCAGAAAAGTACCCTGCGACGTGAATATTTGGGCAATTGGCCGTATAGGCGGCGATATTGGGGGCATCACGGACGGTGGTGTAACGCCGCAGTACATGCGGAACGCAGAAGGACGAAGGAGCAAGGTGCCCGACCCGGCTGAATTTCGGCACCTGGCGCGAGCGCGCGTACTCGGCACTACGGCAGATGGGATTTCTCAGTGAGCAACATCGACCTTGTTCCCGGATACCAGGCCTACAATGAGCCTCCGGGCCCGGGTTGCGCTGTGCGCCGTCATGCCACCACACGGCGTACGGTCACCGCCATCCGTGCAATCGCCGACACTGCGCGGCCCTGCGGGCTCTCTGGATCCTGTTGTTCTTGCTCGCCGCGAACCGCGCGAATGTCGTCGAATTCGTACGGGGCACGACGGACTGGCTGCCCTGGTGATCACAGGACATTTTCACGATGGCCATTGAGAGTCTACTCGTGGGCCTTAACTATGACCTCCCGGCGTCATCTATTTGTTGATCGGTCGCGGGACCGCTGCCCGGCTCAACCAGCCTGACAGTGGACCGACGGACCGGCCTCATTGTTGATCCGCCATGAAACTGGGCCACCCATGACACACCG
Organism: Streptomyces sp. NPDC044061; assembly: GCF_056434305.1. Taxonomy (NCBI): domain Bacteria; kingdom Bacillati; phylum Actinomycetota; class Actinomycetes; order Kitasatosporales; family Streptomycetaceae; genus Streptomyces; species Streptomyces sp. NPDC044061. The sequence continues at coordinate 6,915 of NZ_JBWKFL010000063.1, forward strand.
CTCAACTGAAAACGATCTGCCAATCTATGAGGACCTGATACGCGAACGCGGTGACGCCGTCGCCGAAGCTCAACTCGCCGCGGAACACACGCAGCACCAGGCAGCGGAATTGCTGATCGGACGAAATGTAGGTCAGCAAGCAGGTCGCCGGGACGACAACACCGGAGCCGTTGCGGCCGGTCAGCCGGAGTGGCGCGGGTCGCCGCCGTAGGCGGACTCGGCGCGGGTACGCCCGCGTGTCCTGTCCTCGCTCAAGGACAAAGCCGTGGCCCGGCGGGCTGACGGCACGTCGAACAAGGAAGACCGGAAACCGCAGATGGATTATTGCTCCTCGTGCCGTCGGCACCTCAACGGCGCCTTGATGTGCCCCGGGTGCGGCGCCTACGCCCCAGACATCGGCCCGCCCGCCACCGCTGGCCACAGCAGGTCGGCCCCGGCAATGACGAGCGCCAGCTCGGCCGCAACGGCTCACCGGGCCCCCGCGGCCTCCGCGGCCTCCGGGCCATGGCACGACAGCTTCCTGGACAGTGACGCGGAGTCCAGCGCCGCCCTGGCCATGGCCCCGCACGTCGCAGCCGACGTCGAGGACCTGCCGCGACAGGGACGTGCGGCACGCCGTCGCCGGCTGGCCCGCTGGAGGAAGAACAAGCGCCGGGCGGCGGTCGCGAGCGCTGTCGCACTCGTCGGAGGCGGCCTGAGCATCGCCATGATGGACCGGCACCCCACCGACCGGGCACAGGCAGCCGTGGCACCGGACGACCGGGAGACGGGTGCCATGCAGAAGCCTCCGGCCGCCGCGCCGGCGACCGCTCAACACACTCAGCGACCGTCACACACCCCTTCCCGGCCGCAGCCGCCGACGACGACCAACGCACCACGGCAGCAGCCCCTCGCAACACCGCCCCCCACGACGTCACCGAACGCCCGGCCGGACACCGCAACTCCGGCCCGCCCGGCCGCAACACCGACCCCGCAGCCACAGAGCACCACCCCGGCCGCCCGCGTCGCCGCCCCCAACCACTCCCGCACGACAGCGCAACAGCCGCCGACGCCCGCGAAAGCCGACAGCACGAAGCCGAACACACCCCAGACCAGCCCCTCACGGGTGCCAACGTCGCCGACAGAGGTCTGTCTGCTCGGGCTGTGCCTCGGCTAACCACGCCTGCGCCCGACCGTTCCCGGCGGGACGACGAAGCGGACTTCGCGAGCCATGTGTCAGCCCGTGAGAACCGGCCCCAGCCGTCGGTAGGGAAAGGAAGCAAAGGAGGTAGACCCACGAGTCTCCGCTACAAATTCCAGGCCCAGCTGCACCGTATCGGCCGGTGATGGCCCGTCGACACCCTCCGCCTCGATCTCCCCAGCCATCGGGCGGTTCCGAGCTGGCCGTCTGTCCGGGGCCTACTAGCGGTGGTTTGTTAGACCGGGCGGTAGAGATCAAGAGGTCTGCCGCTGGCGACGGTGTTGATCAGTTCTTGGAGTGCTGCGGGCGGGGGCTTCGTCGACCATGCCCTCCAATAGCGTTGCAGCGTAGCCCAGGGCGTCAACCAGCCACGGACGCCCGTAGTAGTGCCTGGGGCCGGCAGGCCGGCTGCGGCTGGTGGGATGGCGGAGTGCCCCCTCTCTGGCCGGCTGAGCGCCGGCTCCTCCTCGGGCAGTCGCAGACGATCGCAATGCGTACGTCCATCGGGTGCAGCAAGCGCAGGTATCGGCAGAACTCCAGGAACTTCGACCTGTTCTTGGTCTTCTTGATGTGTCCGTAGAGCTGGTCTTTGGCCAGGTCGTATGCGGCGAACAGGTGGCGGGCCCCGTGCGGGGCGGGTGTAGGTCGCCCGGCGGCGGGGCCGGGGATCGCGGTCAGGGTCGTTGTGCCGTCCCGCCGCGTTCGGCCCGGTGCCGGCCGGGGTGGGGCTGGAGGTTGAGCGGCCCGAACTCATCCACGCAGAAGATGACTTCGGGCTCGCCTTCCTCGGGTATAACGTCACCGTCGGCGATCGCGTAGAGGTGTTCGACACGGGCCTTCTTGGCCGCGTAGTCGGGGTCGCGGGAGGTCTTCCAGACATCCGATGCGCTTTGCTCGTCAAGCTGCGGCTTGTAGTTCGGGGATTGGGGTGGGAAATGCTGTGCTCTCGTTGTAGGCGACGCGGTTGCTGAGGCAGTGGTGGAGGCAGCCCAGAAGCCGGTTGTAAAGGTTGCGCTGAGCTGCGGTGTGACGATCTCCGGCTTCTCGGCGGCGGTCGTAGTGGGCGCGTGCGCCGGGTGAGGCGGTCAGGGCGGAGAAGGCCCAGACGTAGCCGACCGCAGCGAGCCGCTGGTTCTTGACTTTGCGGGCCATGACGGCGAGGTGTTTGCCGGAGGCCCGGGTGACGGGGGCGGCCCCGGCAAAAGCTTTGAGGCCCTTGGCGTCGGCGAAGCGGGATGGGTCGTCTCCGATCTCGGCGAGTATCCGGGCACCGGTGAGGGCGCCCAGGCCGGGGAAGCTGGTGATGATCGCGGCGTCGGGATGGGCGTCGAAGGATTCAACGGTCGCGGTGGCGAGGTCGTCCGCGCTGGTGCACGCGGCGTCCAGCTGCCGCAGCAGAGCGGTTGTCTGCCTCCCCATGGCCTGCTCGACCAGCGCAGGCTGACGCATCTGAGGGTGGCGGAGGATCTCGCGAAGTCGCTCGGCCTCGGTGTCGATAGCCCGCTTGCGGCCGGCCTTCTTCAGCAGCGACCGCAGCTGGGTGCGGGTAAGCCGGGCCGCCTGTTCCGGGGTCGGGGCGGCCGCGAGGACGACCCGGGCGATGGGGTGGCACAGGCCCTCGCGTACGTTCTCGAACGCAGCGAGGAAGCCGGGGAAATACTCCCGCAGGTGGGAGCGGAGTCTGTTGCTCATCTGGGTGCGGTCCCAGACCGCGTCCTGCTGGGCCCGGGCCAACACCGCGATGGACTGGGCGAGTTCGCTGTCACAGGGCAGCGTGCGGTAGGCGGCTCGATCGGTCCGCAGGATGTTGGCCAGGACCATGGCGTCGAGGTGGTCAGACTTCTTGCGGGTCACTGCGTGACGTTCGCGATAGCGGGCGGCGGCCATCGGGTTGATCGCATAGACAGGCCGTCCCGTCGCGCGGAGACAGGCGACCAGGAGACCGCGCGAGGTCTCGATGGCCACCGGTATCGGGGCATCCTCACGGTCTCCGTGCTCGGCCAGGAGTTTGAGCAGCTGCTCGATCCCAGCACCGTCGTCGGTGATCCTGGCTCGTGCGGCCAGGACGCCTTCGTGGTCCACCAGGGCGATGTCGTGGTGGTCGCTGGCCCAGTCGATCCCGCAGGTGACGGTCATCGTGGTGCTTGCATCCTCTCGTCTCGGGACAGTGCGGCTGGCCGCAGCCGCGCGGGGCACGCGTCTCCCTAATGGAAGGGCTCGATGGCCCGGCATCCGATTAGCCGTTCGTGACCCCAGCTGCCCGCAGGGCCCCCAGTCCGTACTGGAGCTGAACGGCTCCCGGTCATGTGAGAGGTGTCCCCTGCGAGTGGCTCGGACCACGATCACCAATAGCCGATCGCCAAGCGAGGCGAGGAAGAGGGGGCAAGAGCGGGATCCGCCTACACAAAGAGCTCTCGGCTCAGAGCAATGCCAGACCTCGGCCTTGCCCCCCAGATCCGGGCCCGTTCCACGAACGAGGCTGCACCCCGGCGATGGGTAGGGGCTCCGGATCGCTCCCCATTGGGGTGACCGGACCGGTCTGGAAGAAGAACTCGCTGGTCCTGGTCTTCACTGGGTCTCGATCACCCCGTCACTGCCCATTAGGTCTTCACGCGTTGAAACGAGACGCCCTGCTCGCGGAGGAGTGCCCGCAGGCCCTCGTGGCTGATGTCGTCGACCACCCCCTCGGCGACCAGGAAGTCGGCCAGCTTGGCCAGGCTCCAGGTCGAGAACGGCAAGCCGTGCTGCGATAGGGCTGATGGGAGCTTCGTCAGGGATTGAGGTCCAGGACCCGGACGGGCTCGCCCAGCCACCGCTCGGGAGCAGTGGTGGCGATGATCGCCCCGTCGGGGCGGTCCGCGGTGGGCTGTGCAGCGTACTGGGCGTGCGCGGCGGCCCAGGTGCCCTGCTGGGCCACCGCCAGGGCTGCGGGCAGGTCCAGGTCCAGGACGGTGATGCCGGGCAGGGCGGCGAGGTGCTCTGCTGTGCCGGGTCGGGCGCGGTCAGCTTCGACCAGTGCGCAGGCCGGGGCGTAGAGGTACCAGCCGGTCTCCGCGTGGGCGCGGTGGATTAACCGGGATGCGAGGGCGTTGCCGCGGCCGGCTGCGGCCATGGCGGAGTCGTCGAGGACGATGTGCATCGCGTCGCTCACTGCGCCCCCGCTTGGGTCAGCCGGCGGTCCAGTTCGCTGTCGAGGGCCCGTTCCTCCGCCGGGGTCGGCGCGTAGCCGGTCCACTCCTTCAAGGCGGCGCGTGCCTGCTCCGCCCGGGCCGCTCGTTCGGCGGGGGTGAGCAGGGTTTCGGCCAGCCGGGCCAGGTAGGCGCGCAGCGACATGCCTTCGGCTGCCGCTATGGCAGCGAGCCGATCCCGGGCTTCCTCGGGGATGCGGACGTTGGCGTCGGACATCATCGTGCTCCCTTCCACCCCCCTAGGGTACGGGTACGTAGCCGTAAACGTCAGGGGGGTGCAGCTCCCCAGATCCGCAGCACTGCTGCGCCCGGCGCGCAACGCCCCCGGTTACCAGAGGCACGGCTCTATCGTCGGCAGGCGGGACGATCACGGCCAGCCGGGAAATGCTGGTAGGCCCCTGACGGTGGAAGTAGCTGGTCTTGTCGCGCTCGTACCGCAGTATCAGCGCTGCGAATCCGGCGCGCCGGAAGCCGTGCTCGACGCAGGACGCACGGTGCGGTGAGGGCACGGCGCGGCCCGGCAGTGCCGGGGCGCTCGCAGCACAGGCGAGGGGGATTGCCGGTGGGGCGCGCACCGGTTGGTCTCACCGTGGAGGACGGCACGCTTAACGACCCAAACCGAGATCGCACAGCAGGGCCTGGGGCACAGCAGGGCGGCCCGCACCGGAACGGGGCTGTCTGGGCGTGGGGCCGCTGTGCAGGGTGCCGGGTGCGGGGCGCAGACCGCAGGGTGGTCAGTTCCGTGCCTGTTCCTGCATGAGGGTGTGGGCGTGCAGTTCGGTGAGGTAGGGCACCTCCGGCAGCCACACGCTCGGAACACTGATGTGGCTCTCCTGCCGCAGCGTGGCGGCGGCCCGCTCGGACAGAGCGGATGTTTGAGCGCAGTCGGCCGGGCTGTCGTTCCGTTGATGGTAGGCGCGGTGGCGTGGTGCGCCGAGGATGTCGCTGTGGGCCGGTGAGCCATCCCCTCCACGGGAAGGCTGTCGCCGAAGATGCCGCTTGGGGTCGTGTTGGTATGTCAGGTCGCGGGGTTCGCGGCATGCCATCAGTTCGATCGCATACCGGGCCTCCTGGAGCCACATGGTCTGGCGGTCGGTACCGGTGGCCGTGTGCCACACGGACGCCGTCGTGTCTCTTCTTCGGCCGCCATCAGATGCTGGCAGTGGCCGGTGGCCCGGTAGTCGTTCAGGTGGGACGCGGGCCGTGCCACCAGGATGTCGATGTCGGGGCCGCCCTGGCCGGGTTTGGCCGGGTGACGGGCGTGCCGTCAGGCCCGTCACCCGGGGCTGAGTGGCGGGGTCGTACAGGCCCGGGAGCGGGACCCGCCTCCCACGGCAGTCCCCCCGCTGCCGAACCACAACCGCAAGGCGGAGCGGTCAAGAAGACCGGAAAATGTTGAACGGCTAATAAAGAACTGGCTGCCGCGAATCTTCACAGCGATTATGCAATGGAGGCACGAGTGACGGCGGGTGGGTAGGGAGATCTGCGCAGCCGTGCACTGTTCGCGTGGAGTGTCCCCTTCAGAACAGCTGTGGCAACCACAGTCACTTCAGGATGTGACAAAGCATGTGGAGAAACTGCTTCTCCTTCGCGCCCACGCACACACAGATAGGTAACCCGGAAGTTCAACAGCCTTGACCCTGGCGCCCGTTGAAGACATTACCGGCGCACTCCGTGGTTTGATCATGACGTCGCGGGTGGAGCGAAGAATTCCGGAAACGGACGCCGCACACCCCCGGCCGCAGCGGCTCGCCGTCCCCAGCGACACCGCCCCTTGTGCCACACCCATGCGAAGGGAAGTCCCGAAATGAACTCCGCTCTCCAGACCGCCGAGATCTCCGACGCCGACCTCGACGACGTCGCCGGCGGCCTGAGCCCGCACGCCAGCGTCTTCGCCGGAGCCACCGTGATCAGCGACCAGGACATCCTCGGCCAGGCCCAGGCCGCCACCGCCGGGGCCGTCGGCACCGCCCAGGGCACGCTCGGCCAGTACCACCAGGCCGGCGCCTTCGTCTCCTTCTGAGCCCCCGCGCCAAGGACGGAACCGCTGACGGCAAGGCATAAGGCCAGCTCCACAGGACCCCGTGCCACACAGCCCTGCCCCGATGCACCCGGCAGCCCGTATCCAACAGCCGGAATTCGTCAAGCAATCCGCCGCGTGTTTGCGTGTCCAATCCCCCCGGTGGACACGCAAACACGGTGAGGGCCCGAGCACCCTGACTGACTCGGGCCCTCACCCATACCCGCCGGACCAAGCGCGGCAGCGGGAGCGTGCTCGACGCTCCCGTCAGGCCCGGCGGGGTGCACCGTGGCGGAGCTGATAGATAGGCCGGTTCTCCTTCAAACCCGAACCGCGATCCCGGACGACCTCGACGATCTCGCCCGTGGAGGTGGCCCGCGACTCGGCCTCCTGGGCCTCCAAAGAGACCTCCTGCCCGGACGAGCGGGACACACGCACATACAGCAACTCCCGACGCCCACGCGCAGTTGAGGAGTCACTGCCGCGCTTCATGCTCTCCACATCCACCGAGGAGAACCGGCGCTCACGCCCGACCCACGTAAACGGGATCTCGCCGTCCAACGCCCACTGACGCAACGTCATCGGATGTATCCCAAGGCGCTTCGCAGCCTTGGACATCCGCAGCAACTCCATGCACACAACCATACGTGCACAACACCAGGGATAGCTAACGAAGTTGTTTAGCCTTGTCATCATTCTTGGAGGACCGGGAAGCGGCGTGGTGCCAGAGTCAGCAGGAGCAGGAATGCGAGCGCTGCTACACATCCCGCGCCCAGGTAGGCGGTGCGGACGGCGTCGGAGATGGCTTGCCTGGTTGCCTCGGGAGTGGTTCCGGGGTGGAGCACTCGTGTCACTGAGTCGAGGTCGCTCGCACTGCCGAGTCGGGCTGACAGCACCCGGTTGATGATGGTGCCGAAGGCCGCTGCGCCGATCGTCTGGCCGATCTCGAGGCAGAAGAGGATGGAGGCGGTGGCCGTTCCCCGCTGCGACCATTCTACCGTCGACTGGACACCGACGGTTAGAGGGAGCTGGACCAGGCCGAGGGCCGCACCCAGCAGCAACATCAGGATCACCGGCTGCCAGGGCTGGCCGGGGTAGGGAAGGAGAGGGAACGCGGACAGGAGCAGCGCCGCCGCGCCGACGCCGATCATCGCGGTGTTGCGGATGCCAATGCGCTGGAAGAGGTGCCGGCTGAGGGCCGAGGAGATGGGCCAACTGACGGACCAGACGGTTACGACGAGTCCGGCAGCTGCGGGGGTTAGACCCAGCACGGACTGGGCGTAGGTGGGCAGAGCCAGGACAGGGGCGGCGCACAGCAGACCCAGTGCGCCGAAGGCGACGTTGACGGAGGCGATGGGTCGGCGGCGCCATACCCAGCCGGGCATGATGGGGTCGCTGGCCCGCCGTTCAATAGAGACCACGATGGCGGCGAGAACCAGGCTGGTCACGAACAGGGCGACGGAGGGAGCGGACAGCCAGGGCCAGGCCACCCCACCCTGTACCAGCGCGGTAAGCAGCACGCTTGCGCAGGCGAACACCGCGAGGGCTCCGGCCCAGTCGACGGGTGGGTGGTGGGCCGATCGGCGGCCCGACTCGTGGAGGTGGCGGGTGATCAGCCACAGTGCCACCGCGCCCAGCGGCAGGTTGATCAGGAAGATCCAACGCCAGCTGGCGTACGAGGCGAGGATGCCCCCCAGAGCGGGGCCGGCGATCGCCGACACCGCCCAGACCGAGGCGATTCGGGCCAGGATTTTGGGGCGTTCTTCCTGGGGGTACAGGTCGGCGGCGATGGTACGGACCGTGGCCTGGAGGGCGCCGCCGCCGAGGCCTTGGACGATGCGGAAGGCGATCAGTGCCGCCATGTTCCAGGCGCTGGCGCACAGTAGGGAGCCGAGCAGGAACAGGACCGCGCCAGTGATGAGCACTGGTTTACGGCCGAGGGTGTCCGACAGCTTGCCGCAGACGGGCAGGGAGACCGTCACGGCGAGCAAGTAGCCGGAGAACAGCCAGGAGAATTGAGAGAAGCCACCGAGGCTGCCAACGATTTGCGGACTGACGGTGGCGACGATGGCAGAGTCGAGTGCCGCTAGCGCCGTGACCAGCATGAGCGCGGTCAGGACGGTGCCCCGCTTATAGAACGCAGTTTCCTCCGTTGGATGGTCGCGTGGCGGCGGTTGGACGCCGCCTCTGCCGCCTAAACGAAGTTCGTTATGTCTTCGTGGGGTGAGTGGCCTGGTGTGGGAATTGTCGTGTCCTTCTGCCGCCCCGGTCATGACGGAGTGCCTCCTTTGTTGGTGGGTCACTTCCTCCATCGTTGGGCCCACACCGCAATTAAGAAAGGAAATCGATACAATAATTCCTATTGCTGTTCGCGATAGGTTTATGCTAGCTGCGGGTTCGGGTTGTGAAATTTTCTCCGGAGCAAGGGCGGTCGTCTGGCGGTGGCACAGTCGTTGAGCTTCACTCAGGCCGCACCGGCGTCGGTGCTGGGGCAGCCCACGGTGAACGGGCACATCCGCAAGCTCGAGCAGGCGGTGGGCAGGCCGCTGCTGATCCAGTCTGCCCGCAGTGTGACGCTGACCGTTGACGGGAAGGCGGTTCGCCTTCGCCATCTCCATCCTCGCCCCGCACGCCCAGGCAGCGCACTATGTGCACCAGCGCCGGAGTACGGGGCCGATTGCGGTTCGGGGTATCGGATGATCTCGCATTGACCCAAGTGCCGCGCATCCTGCGCAATTTTCGGCACCTCAACCTCGGCGTCGCGTCGGATCTCACCGTTTCCCAAGGCGTGTCCCGGCAATGTCGGGTGGAATCGGGCCACGTCGATGTCGTCTTCCTGAAGACCACTGCCGGGGGCGGGAAGGGTCGGCGCCCGCGGAGAGCACCGGCCTGCGCTGGGATGACGGACGGCCGGTGCCACTGATCGTCTACCAGGCGTCCAGCCCCAGCCGGGCACTGGCCGTGCAGGCGTTCGAGCAGACAACTGTCCGCGACCGCGTGGTCTGCACGGCGCACGGCGCCAACGTCGTGCTCGCCGCCACCCGTGCCGGCCTCGGCCTGGCGATCTTCGCTCGCAGCCTGCCGCCCATGACCTGGTCGAATTCCCCGCCGGCGCCGGACTGAACGACCTGGGCGAACTCGACTTCGTCCTGCTCACCGACCCGCATGCCCGCGCCTTACCTGCGAGGCGCGGAGCTGGTGGGCGAGCCATCCCATCGTAGGAACCCGGCGGCGGCACTGGCCTCGCAGATCACGGACAGAACGGTGTCGATGGCCGCGGCAAGGCGTCCCAGTTTCCATCCCCGGCCGAAGCCGGGGATGCCCACGCAAGATCAACCGATGGCCGCCTGGCAGCGGGTTTGTGGGAGTGGAATGGGGCGCGCGGATGCATCCACTCGGCCCCCTGCAGCAGGCGGGTGCGTCCGACGCTGCAGGCGAGTTCCTGCGTTCGTTCCTTGCTGGCGCTGGGCGGCCGGGGTTCACCCCACAGCACGGACCCTTCTTTGCGTGATACCCGCGCACACGGCAAGGTCTGTACCGCAACCGGGTAGTAACATCCAGCCCTCACCCAACAACGATGGGAGCGTGAGCCGTGACCGACACAGCCACCACCACCCCGATCCAGAGCCGTTACGCACAACAAGTCGCAACCGACCTCGATCACAACCGCACCGAACAACAAGACCTCGCCCGGCAAGTGGAAGAACTCCACGCACGCCTCGCCCAACTGCAGGCAGAGGAGACATGGCTAGCCGGCATCCAGGCCTCCCTGCCCGATGGCCAGGCCGACACGGACACCACAACCACCATGGACACAGCGCGCCGACCCGCCGACGACGCGGCATCGAAGGCCACGGCCGCCGAGGAGCCGGCAGTCCCGCAACCACGCACAGCAGCCAAAGACACGAGAACAGCACCGACCAAAGAGGCAAAAACTACGAAGAAGACTGCAAAGACGGGCGCTGCCGCACCCACTCTGGGTGAACTCCTGGCAGGCATCCTGGACAGCCGCAAGGGAGAACCCCGCACGGCCGGTGAAGTCCGCGACGAACTGGAACAAAAGCACCCCGAACGCGCACGAAACATCCCCATCGTCCGCAACACCCTCGAACGCCTCGTCGCAACAGGCACCGCCAAGCGAACCCGGCAAGGACGAACCGTCCTGTACGGCCTCGTATCGACACCTGAACCCGCCAACCCAGCAGACCCTGCAGAGGACGCATCCACCGACCAGGAAGACGAGAACACTCAGACGCAGGCATAGAGGGGGCTCCCAGCGCCCAGGACCACGTCACCTGCGCCGTCTCTCCGCCCGGTGGGGGGCGGACCGCTTTGCCGACGCCGCTTCACCTACCACGACAAGCGAGCCGGCGTCGCAGAGCGAGCACGCAGTCGCGGGACGACGGCCAGCCGTCCGCCCTGCCAACGTCGTGGGCCTTGCGGCGGTGCAAGCCAGGCTGATGCGCGGCTCTCGATGTGACGGGGACCGCGGCGGAAGCGATGGTTCCGAGGCGTCCGTCCCTCACGTCGAGAAGGCGCCTCGGGACCTTCACCACCGCACTGGCTCGCATTCCGCCGCGGTCCCGGTCATGCCCGCGCGGCTGCCGAGCGACCACTCCTCATACGGGCCGCCCGGCTGCCCCGCAGACGTAGCATCCGGGCCCCTGACCTCCCGTCAGGCCTCAGATGCTGTCAGGGGGGTCCAGCCTCGCTCAGAGCGAGGCGATCACCACTGACTTGACCAACAGAGTGAGCGCGGTGCCGCCAACAAGCCCGAGCATGTGTCCGACGTCTCGAACGTCTGCACACCCTCCTCCAGCCTCGTCACCTAACAGTGACCACCATCCTGACCAGACCCTGCCCGCCCCCGCGACCCACAATCTGTCCAGCATCAGACACCGCACCTCACCACAGTTTGTTCGGGACCTTGCGTGTCAGGTCATCAGCCGGTCCGGCACAGTGCCGCCAAGCGGGGGCGGGCTTTGTCCGTTCATGCTCGCCACCACCGGTTGAGGGTGGTGGCGGGGGTGAGCCAGGTACGGACGGCTCGTAAGGCTCTGGGCCAGCAGGGCAGTTAGGGCTGGTGGGGTTTGGCTGGGCGCCCTCTGTGGCCCGTCGTTTGACCTCGGGTCGGGTGCGGTGGCATCGAGGGTTTGGGTGGGGCGAACCATTGGTCCCAGCAGAAGGAGAAGGCGCAGTTGGACCAGGGTCTGGTGGCGGCGGATGGCGCGGTCGGAGCGGACTTTGAAGTCGGCCCAGCCGAGTTCGTCTCTTGATCTGCTCGTAGCTCTGCTCTGAGTCGTCGACGGGGCTGTACGCGTCCGGCACGAAGTCGTCGAAAGGCGACTCGTCGGGCGCATCGAGATGGGCCGATTTTAGCTTGCTGCGCCAACAATCAGAGTTCGTAGCAGTCAAGCAGATCGCCCGCGTTGAGCCTGCGGAAGTCGTCGAGCCGTTCGCGGAGTGTGGCGTGGTCCCAGTCCCACCAGGCGAGCCGCTCCAGCCGCTGCGCGATCTCGGGCGGCTGTCGGAACCGGATGATCCGCGCTGGCACGCCTGCGACGATTGCGTACGGGGGGACGTCCTTCGTGACGATCGCGCCCGACGCGATTACGGCCCCGTTCCCGACGACCACGTCCGGCTTCACCTGCGCCCCGTGCCCGATCCATGTGTCGTGCCCGATCGTGGTCCGGCGGGAGCGGCGCTTCGCGAACCACTCGGCGTCGTCCTCGGCGTCGGGCCAGTACTTCGCGGAGCGGTACATGAAGTGGTGAAGGCTCGCCCGGTCGAGCGGGTGGTCGGTCGCGCCGATCCGCACGAAGCTCGCTATGTTGGAGAACTTCCCGACGGTCGTGTTCGCAAGGTCGCAGTACTGGTCACAGTAGCTGTAGTCACCCAGCTCGACGTCGGCGAGCCGAGAACCCTGCCCGACCTCCGTGTACCGGCCGAGCGTGCTGGCGTCGACGGTCGAGCCGTCGTGCACGATCCCTGCCGCCGGCAGCGCGCCCGGTCCGATGGCCGACTCGGAGACGGCGGACGGCGCGGAGGTGCGGCGCGGCGTTGTCCGGATGATGCGCAGCAGTGCGGCGGCGCCATCCTCGATGGTTCCGTCGTTGTGGATCTCCGCGTCCACCGCGTAGTTGGGGGCGGGATCGGGGCGCCGGAGCCGTCGGGCCATGTCGTCGGCGTCCTCCCGGCCCCGGGTCCGCAGTCGGCTCGCGCGGACGGCTTCGGAGACCGTGATGCGGACGACGACAAGGTGTTCGTAGCGTGCCGCCAGGTCGTCGAGCACGGATCGGGACACGTTCGCGACGACGGAGCGTCCGTCCTTGATGTCGTCGTCGATCTTGATCGGGATTCCATACTGCAGGCCATGTGCGTTCCACTCGATCGCAAAGTGGCCTGCCTCGGAGGCGATGCGGAACTTGTGCGCGGTCATCGGAAGGTGGTTTTCGCCCGGCCCGGGTGCACGCGTGATGTGCCGCTGTGGCAGGGATACATCCGGACCCGCATGGCGTCGGATCTCCGTGAGCAGCGCGTCCTTGCCAGCGCCGCTCGCACCGACGACGGCGACGAACGTGCCAGGGCCGAGTTTCTGCGTTGTCATCAGATTTCCTCTTGAGATACCCCCGGCTTTGGCCGGGGGAGGACCGAGACGCCTGCACCTGCTGGTCCGCCGGGCTGCAGGCAACGTGAGCTAGGAATCCCCCTCATTTTTGCGAGGGGGGGGAGTCAAGCGACGCGCACGCCCTGCCGGTACACGGTGCGGACGATCGGTACGCTCAGCCCCGCGGGGTGCTCTGGGGTGCCGGGCTGCGCGAGCGTGCGGACTCGGACCAGGTCGCCGCGCTTGCCGATCGTGATTTCGCCGCGGTCGTCCAGACCGACGGCTTTGGCGGGGTTGGTGCTGATTAGCTTGACGGCGTCCTCGAGGCGGACCGTCCCGTCGGCGACGAGCTGGAAGACGGCCTGTATGGGGCTGGAGGGCACGTAGTCGGATGAGAGTACGTGGAGCAGTCCTCGTTGGAGGAGCGCTGAGGCGGCAACATTCCCGGACTGGCTGCCGCCGCGCACGATGTTGGGCGCGCCCATGACGACTGACAGGCTGTGGGCGACGGCGGCCTCGGCCGCCTCGATTGTGGTGGGGAATTCGGCGATGCGTACTCCGAGTCCGGCGGACTCCTTGACGTGCTCGGTTGTCGCGTCGTCGTGGGCCGCGAGGGTGATGCCGCGTCGGCGGGCTCCCTCGGCGACGGCGTTTCGGTTGCGGTCGGCGTGGAGGGAGGCCTCCTGCATGAGTTTGTCGGCGTATGCGTCGACGTCGCTCTCGGAGACGAGTCCCTTGCCGATGTAGTACTTCTTGAACTGGGCGAGGTCGTGGAACTGGCGCTGGCCGGGGGTGTGGTCCATGAGCGATGCCAGTCGCACGAGCGGGTTGTCCGCGAACTCCTCGAACCGGTCCAGGCAGTCTTCGGCGGACACCTCGCATCGCAGGTGGATCGCGTGGTCGGCTCGGAATGCTCCAGCTGTTGCCGCGGTCGTGATGGCGTCTGCGAGTCGCCGGGCCGAATGGGTCACCGTCTCGCGGTTGCTCGGCTCTGATCCGAGGCGGACGGCGTCGAGAACGGTGGTGGCGCCGGCGGCCGTCATCTGGGCGTCGTGTGCGAGCACGGCGGGCATCGCATCCCAATGCACGCCGGGGCGGGGACTGAGATGGTACTCGGCGTGGTCGGTGTGCACTTCGACGATGCCGGGCAGCAGGTAGTCGCCGTCGAGGTCGTTGCCTGTCGCCACGGTGCCCGTGCTGATGTCGGCGATCTGGCCGTCTCGGACGACCACCGAGCCGAGTATGACCTCGTCGCCGAGTACCAGGCGGGTGTTGGTCAGGACGAGTTCCTTGGTCATCGGGAGCCTTCCAGGGGGTGGAGTGAGTGGATACGGAAAGGTGCGCCGGGTTCCGTTTCCATGAAGATGGCGAGCGCATTGAGGGTGACGTTTTGGTCGAGGCAGTCGCGGAACCAATGCCGTAGCGTCTGTTCGACCTGGTCCTGTTGGTCGTGCGGCACGCGGTCGGTGAGGGTGAGGTGGAAGCTGAACTCGTCGAGTACGTAGGGGTATCCGAGTTCGGTGAGCAGGGTCCGCTGGCGCCGTGTGAGCGTGTGTGGTTTTCGCCGCGCGATCTCCTCGGGTGTCGCCGGCGCCCGGAAGTGATCCAGTTTTGTCACGACGGATGCGGCAAGGGCGTGCAGGGTCGGCGCGTCCTCGCCAGGGGTGAGCGCGTAGAACTGGCCCATTCGGCTGATCGTGAGCCGGGGGATCGTGACGTGGGCGGTTGATGCGGCCAGTTGTGCGGTGGCGGTGGCGAGGTCGTCGGCGGTGTGTCCGGGGGCGAGGCGGAAGGGTGGTTTGAGGGTGCCGTGGAAGCCGTACCGGCGTGCGTCGTGAGTGATCCGGTCGACGGCCGAACGCGTCCACCCCTCTGGCACGCCCTGGGGGGTGGGGCGGCCGGTGACGCTTCGCCCGAGCCAGGATTCTGCGCGCTCACGGAGGAGTATTTCTGTGGTGTCGGTGCTTCCCACGCCGGGTGCGGCGTAGATCGCGTACCGGTGGCTCACGCGGCTGCCTTGGTCATGGGGGTGAAGTCCTCGACGGGCACGACGCGGTCTGCGACGGTTTCGCGGACTTCCGCGTCGTGGAAGATGCCGAGCATTGCGGTGCCCGCTTCGATCTTCTCGGCAATCAGCTCCACGACGACGCGGCGGTTGTGGGCGTCGAGGGAGGCGGTGGGTTCGTCCAGGAGCAGCATCGGGAGGTCGGCGATGAAGCCGTGGGCGATGTTGACGCGCTGCTGCTCGCCGCCGGAGAACGTCGCTGGCGGGAGCCCCCATAGGCGCTCGGGGATGCCGAGGCGGGACAGCAGTTCGGCGGCGCGCTCGGACGCCTTGGTGGCGTCGACGCCGCGGGCGATGAGTGGTTCGGCGACGACTTCGAGGGCGGGCACGCGGGGCACGCAGCGCAGGAACTGGCTGACGTATCCCATCGCGTGGCGACGGGCGGCGAGGATCTCTCTGGGGTTCGCGGTCGCGATGTCGATGTCGATGTTCTCGGTGCGAAGGAGGATGCTGCCGCAATCGACGGCGTAGTTGCCGTACACCATCTTCAAGATTGAGCTTTTGCCGGCGCCCGAGGCGCCGCCGAGGACGACGCATTCTCCGGCGTGCACGTCGAAGTCGAGTCCGCGCAGCACGGCGAGTCGCTGCCCGCCCTGCAGGTGCATGGTGAAGGTCTTGTCCAGGCCGGAGACGGCGAGGGTCGGCTGGTCGGTGGTCATGGTCACCCTTGCAGAATTGAGGAGACGAGCAGCTGCGTGTATGGGGCTTGCGGGTCGTCCAGGACTCGGTCGGTCAGACCGGACTCGATGACCCGGCCGTCCTTCATCACAAGGGTTCGATGAGAGATCAGGCGGGCGACGGCGAGGTCGTGCGTGACGATGATGACGGCCAGTCCCAGGTCGCTGACGATCGAGCGGATGAGGTCGAGCAGGCGTGCCTGTACGGATACATCCAGGCCGCTGGTGGGCTCGTCCATGAACACCAGGCGGGGTGAGACGACGAGGTTTCTGGCGATCTGTAGCCGTTGTCGCATGCCTCCGGAGAAGGCGGCGGGGGTGTCGTCGACCCGGTCCCGGGGGATCTCGACGCGTTCGAGCCAGTCGGTGGCTTCCGTGCGGATGCGCCCGTAGTGGCGCCACCCGTTGGCCATCAGCGGTTCACCGACGTTGCCGCCGGCGCTGACGTGCATGCGGAGCCCGTCCGCCGGGTTCTGGTGCACGAAGCCCCACTCGCTGCGCCAGAGGTGGCGCACGGCGCTTTCGCTGAGCTCCGCGAGGTTGGCGACTTCACCGTTGGCGAGCCGGTAGCGGATGCTGCCCTCGCTGGTGTCGAGGCGCTGCGAGAGTGTACCGAGCAAGGTGGACTTGCCGGACCCGGATTCGCCGACGACCGCGAGCACCTCGCCCGGCCACAGGTCGAAGTCGACGCCGCGGCAGCCGAACCGGTCGCCGTATCGATGGCCGACATTTCGCACCTCCAGGAGCGGACCCTCGATGCTCATGCGGTCGCCTCTTCCTTGTCGGCGCGAGCGGCCGTCCGCTCGCAATGATCGGTGTCGGAGCAGGCGTACATGGCGCCGCCGTCGTTGTCGGTGATGATCTGGTCCAGATACACGCCGGTGGACCCACAGATCGCGCACGGCTGGTCGAAGGTCTGCGGTTGGAACGGATAGTCCTCGAACCCGAGGCTTTCGACGTCGGTGTGCGGCGGGATGGCATAGATGCGCTTCTCACGGCCGGCGCCAAAGATGTGCAGCGCCTGGCTCTGGTGCAGCTTCGGGTTGTCGAAGCTCGGCATCGGCGACGGTGCCATCAGGTACCGGTGGTTCACCAGCACCGGGTAGTCGTAGGTCTTGGCGATGTGCCCGAACTTGGCGATGTCCTCGTACAGCTTGACGTACATCAGCCCGTACTCGTTGAGTGCGTGCATGCGCCGGGTTTCGGTCTCGCGGGCCTCGAGGAATCGCAGCGGCTCCGGGATGGGCACCTGGTAGACCATGATCTGCCCTTCGCTGAGGGGCGTCTCGGGGATGCGGTGCCGGGTTTGGATGATCGTCGCGTCCTGGGTGCGGGTGGTGGTCGGTACGCCCGCCACCAGGTTGAAGAAGGAACGGATCGATACTGCGTTCGTGGTGTCGTCGGCGCCCTGGTCGATCACCTTGAGCACGTCACCGGAGCCGATGATCGCTGCGGTGAGCTGCACGCCGCCGGTGCCCCAGCCCCGGGGCAGCGGTACCTCGCGGGAGGCGAAGGGGACCTGGAATCCGGGGATCGCGACGGCCTTGAGCAGGACCCTTCGGATCATCCGCTTGGTCTGTTCGTCGAGGTAGCCGATGTTGTATTCGATCTGCTGGGCGCTCACGCGTTCGTCTCCTGCTTGCTTCCGGCGTTGTCGTGGAAGTCGCGTTGCAGCTTCCGGATGAGGTGCAGCTCGGCCTGGAAGTCGACGTAGTGCGGGAGCTTGAGGTGTTCCACGAAGCCCGCGGCCTGCACGTTGTCGGCGTGGCTGAGCACGAACTCCTCGTCCTGCGCCGGGGCGACGACCCGTTCCTGGAACTCGTCCGCTCGCAGGGAACGGTCGACCAGCGACATGGACATCGCCTTGCGTTCTCCGCGCCCGAACACAAGTCCGTAGCCGCGGGTGAACTGAGCGGGGGTGTCCGCGTTACCGGTGAACTGGTTGATCATCTGACATTCGGTGACTTCGATCCGCCCGAGCGGCACCGGGAAACCGAGCTCCGGTGCGTCGAACTCGACCTCGACCTCTCCGACGCGGATTTCACCGGCGAACGGGTGCGTGTTCGCATACCCGCGCTGGGTGGAGTACCCGAGGGCGAGCAGGAACCCTTCGTCGCCGCGCGCCAGTGCCTGGAGCCGCTCCGCCCGGGTCATCGGGAACACGGTAGGTTCGCGCGTCAGGTCGGCCGGTTCCGGGTCTGTCCAGTGAGCGGCACGGTCCGGCTCGAGAAGAGCCTCCGAGCCGAGCAAGTCGGACACGCGCGGCATGGGCACGGCGTCGACGTCGACGTCGGTGGGGCCGTCGCCGGTGGAGTCGGCGAACAGCCGGTGCGTGTAGTCGAACGTGGCACCGAGTTGCTGTCCGCCGGGGATGTCCTTGAACGTCGCGGACACGCGGCGCTGGGGGGCGAGCCCGGCGGTGTCGATCGGTTCGGAGTAGCCGAACCGCGGCAGCGTCGTCCGGTAGGAACGCACCAGCGTGATCGCTTCGAGTAGGTCGCCCTGGCTCTGCAGGATTGCTCGCGCTGCGAGGTTCGGGTCGTAGAGCGACCCTTCGGTCATCACGCGGGACACCAGGACCGGGAGCTGGCCGGCGACGGCGTCCTGGCTGATCCCTGGGATGCTGGGATCACCGCGACCTTCCTTGGCGAGCAGCGCGTGCGCGTTCGCGATCGCCTTCTCTCCGCCCTTGACTGCGACGTACATCAGGCCTCCTGACCCTGATCGGACACCGCGCGCAGATGCGTGGTGCGTGGGAGTGCGATGACGGAGTCGTGGCTGGCGACGAGCAGGTCGACGCCGCGAGGGAACAGCGCGCCGTTGCGGGTCCACGCGGCCAGGAAGCCTTCAGGTGCCCAGGGGGCCTTGAGCTCGACCTGGCCGTCGATGCCGGGGCCCGTCGCGGTGAAGCGCGCCCCGGGGCCGGGGGTCCGCGTGTCGAGGATGATGGTGGCCGAATGGTGAGGCGCCTCATCGGTGCCGGGCGCGAGCGCATCGAGCGCCGGGAGTGTGCCCGGGGTGGCGACGACGAAGTTCGCGGACTCGGGCTCGTTCGTCACTCGCGCGCCGGTGTGGAACGCCAGGTATGAGGCCACGTCGGGATCTTCCGCCAGCGTGGGATGCAGCCACACCGACACTTCGTCGTCGAACAGGGTCAGCGCGATGGCCGCGAGGCCCGTGCCGAGCGCCTGCGGGGCCTGGGCTGGGCCGGTGATCCGGTACGAGTGGCCGGGGTGGGCGCACGCGTCGAGGATGGCGCGGAACACGCGCTGGCCTTGTATCGCCGGATCGGCGAACCCGGGCGCCGACGCAGTAGTGGTGGACGTGGTGTTCATTGGTTTTCCCTTGCGACCGTGAAGAAGTCGACCTTGGTGGTGCGCGCTTCGGCGTGTCGGGCGTCGTCGTGGGATTCCTGGCTGCGCTCCAGCGGAGTGACGACGTCGTTGAGTACCTGTGCGCGCAGCTGCTCGTCCGCCAGCAGGCCGTCGAACGCTGCCGCGAACCAGGCGTGCTCGGGGTCGGTCCCGAGTACGTAGGCACTGCCGACCGTGTCTGTGGCGAGGGGACCGCCGTGCAGTCGTACTGTGGCGCGGGTCACCGTCGCCTCACCGAGGTTGAAGCGGTCCCCGCCGGCGCCCACACGGCCGCGGACCATCACCAGCCCTGTTTCGGGGCCGCGGATCGCCTCGATCTCGGGCTTCGCTTCCCAAGCGCCCCAGGCGCTGGCGAGTTGACGGGGTGACGCCTGCGCAAGGGTTCGCATCCACCGCCTTCGCGTCGCGTCGGCCTCAGTCGGGCTCGTCACTCGAACCTCCAAATTTGTCTGGCTCTTTGGATGAATCGAACGTAGCTAGCCGTCACGAGAGTTGTCCACTTAGCTAGATGACTTTTCGATGCATGCGAGGTGAACTCGCGATCTGAGGGCTGCGAGGCCGCAGGCAGGCGGTAGGGTTCGGTGCACTATGCCTCGCGTCACACGTTCTGCCACCGGTTACTCGACGTGGCGCCTCATCGCAGACCAGCTCCGCAGCGAAATCGCCGACGGCTCGTTCCCGCCCGAAGCGAAACTGCCGACCGAGGGTGTGCTCGCCGACCGATTCGGCGTGCACCGCAACACCGTGCGCCAGGCCGTCGCCGCTCTCGCCACCGAAGGCCTCGTGGCGACGCGCCAGGGCAGCGGCACGTTCGTCGTCCCGCACACACTCCTGGTGCACCGGATCAGTCTGCGCACGCGCCTCAGCGACAGCATCGGCCAGGCGGACACAGCGTCACACCGCCCTATAGCCGCGGAAATCATGGCAAACCCACCGCACGAAGTGGCCACCCGTCTGCGGCTCGACGGACGGCCGGCGCTGCAGGTCGAGACAGTCGCCGACGTGAACGGGACCACGGTCGCGCGGTCGACCTCCTGGTTCGACGTCGCCCTGACACCGGACCTCGACATCCATCTGCGTCAGACTCGATCCATCACCAAGGCGCTTCGCGCAGTCGGCATCGACGACTACGTCCGCACCTGGAGCGCGGTCAGCTCCCGCATCGCGAACGGCACCGAAGCCGAGGACATGAACCTTCCGCCCGGATCGATCGTCCTGGTCGTGCGGTCTGTCAACACGCTTGTCGACCGCACGCCGCTGCAGTACACGAACTCGCGCTTCCGCGCCGATCGCGTGGAGCTCGACATCGATTTCGACGGGCTCAACGACCCTGGCAGGCACTGACGAAGCTGCTGAGGTTACTTCCGACGTTCGTTTGCGGGTGGAAGATTGTTCATCGAAGGGTTCTACGGTCACGGCATGCTGAAGAAAATGAACCTCCGCGTGCTCTCCCTCAACATCTGGTCGGACCCACGAGACCGTGAAAAGCGGGACTCTCTCCTGCTGGCGGGCCTGCGCACCTTCGACGCCGACATCGTGTTCCTCCAGGAGGTACTGCGCGCCCCGGAGCGTGACGCGTTCAAGCTCGTGTCTGACAACTCACCCCTGCATTGGCACCACGCCTCCGACTACACCGAGGTGGACTGGCCCGCATGGGGCACCGCCGTCGGTACCCGCTGGGCACCGAAGAGCATCGACGTGCACCGGCTCCCGGCTGAGGATGGCCCGTACGTGTGGGAGGCGGTCCTGCCTCTCCCGATCGGCGTGGACATGCTCTTCCTCGGCGCCCGACCGAGCTTCAAGTTCACCCGCGAGGCCGCCCGCGTCGAACAGGCGCTGTTCATCACCGAACTCGAGGAGAAGCGACGCCAGGCGGCGCCGACGATCCTCGCCGGCGACTTTGACGCAGCCCCCGATCAGGACTGCATCCGCTTCTACACCGGCAAGTCCGCGATCAACGGCCGCAGCGCGGCGTTCCGCGACAGTTGGGCGATCGCCGGGGACGGCACCCCCGGATACACCTGGACAACCGACTGCCCGTGGGTGGCACGCAGCGTCGTCGATGCGCAGGGCATCGTCCCGAACTACTGGGTGCAGGAGCCGCACCACCGCCGCATCGACTACGTATTCGCCGGCTCGACGGAGAACCACCTCGAGGTGGAGAGCGTGATCAACGACAGCAAGATCGTGTTCAACGAATACCCGACCGCCAGCGACCACTACGGCCTGCTCACCGAATTCGAGTTCAACGCGCTCGACAAGCCCACCGCGTGGGCGTAGACGTCAACGTCGACCACGGCGCGGTCCTTATCCCCTGGGCCGCGCCGTTTCGTTGCGTCTCGGCGCGCGGCGCCGACGCACACGCTCCCGCTCCCGGCACCGGCCGGGCAGCGGGAGCGGGCGGTCAGATTCGGTGCGTCTCTTCGGCGCGCGCGGACAAAGCCGCGCCGCGCAGGGTGCGTTCGGCGTTCTCCGCGGTCACCGCGGAGTAGAGCGCGTCCAGGACCGCGAGATGGATGAACCGGCTCATCATCGCCTCGATCTGGAACCGGGTCTCGCCGGAACCGGCGACGAGGGTCACCGATGAGGCCGCGACCAGCGGTGAGCGGTAAAAGCTCGTCACCGAGACGACCGTTGCGCCGGCATCACGGGCCGCTTCCGCTGCAGTCACCGTCTCGCGGGTTCTGCCGGTGTGGCTGATCGCCAGGCACACGTCACCGCTGGTGAGCATCGACGCGGAGATGTGCTGCGAGATCGGGTCCGTGGGATTCTCGATCGGCAGGCCGACGCTGCGGAACCGCAGTGCGGTGTCCATCGCCAGCGGCGCGGACGGGCCGGTTGAGACGAGCACGATCCGCTGCGCGGCGTCGAGTGCGTGGACCGCGCGTTCGAACTCCTGTATGTCGATGCTCGATTGGGCCGCCGCGATCGACCGGGACGTGGACTGGAACACCGACGCGATGATCGAGCTCGGTGTTCCGTCCTGTGCCTCGTCGTGATAATCAGCGTCGGCTGGCGCCTCCGACGCGAGTTGCAGCTTGAACTCGTGGAATCCCTTCAGCCCCAGGTCCTTGCAGAACCGCACTACGCTGCCCACAGAGCTGCGGGACACCGTGGCAAGGTCGCTGACCGTCATGCGGACGACACCTGCGGGGTTCGTCAGAACGACGGTAGCGACGGCTGATTGGGTGGGTGACATCGACGGCAGGAGCGCCCGTATCCGTGCGATGAGGGTGCCGCGGTCGTGGCTCGAGTGCGGCGCCAGTGTCAGGTCAGCGGACATGGTCTTATCCAAGCATTGTCGGCACTGGACACGCGATCGCGCCGCGATCGGTCCAGTTCGGTTCACGGCTTCACGTTCGTCGGTTACACCGTGCGTGTCCCGGTTCGCTGGTGTGCGTCCAGGTTGGGTGCCGCGTTCGGGGCGAGCCAGGGATTGGCGGACACCAATTGCCGGGTGTAGGGATGTTTGGGCTGGAAGAGGATTTGGTCGGTCGGACCGGACTCGACGATGCGCCCCTGTTCCATCACCACGATGGTGTCGGAGAGATGGGAGATCACCGCCAGGTCGTGCGAAATGACGACGAGGCCGAGTGGACGCTGCGTGGTCAGCTTGAGCAGCAGGTTCACGATCCCCGCCTGCACGGACAGGTCCAGGGCCGACGTCGGTTCGTCGGCGACGAGGATGGACGGATTGGCAGCCAGGGCGCGTGCGATCGAGACGCGCTGGCATTGCCCGCCGCTGAGGCGGCCTGGTCGCCGGTGCACGAGGTCGCCGATGAGGCCGACCGCCTCGAGCAGCTCGAGGGCGCGCTCGTGCGCTGCCCGCCGCGGCAGCCTCTGCACGGTCCGGCATGCTTCCTCGACGGTCGCGAGCGCGGTCTGTGTTTCGGTGAGGGACGCGAAGGGGTCCTGCAGGATCAGCTGCACCTCGTGCCGTTCCGGCTGCCGGCTGCCGAAGCGACGCCACGGCTTGCCGTCAACGGTCACCTGGTTTGAGGGGAGGACGCCGGTGAGCAGCCGGGCGAGTGTGGACTTCCCGCTGCCGGACTCGCCGACGATCCCGAGGCGCTCGCCGGCCCGGACGCGGAGGGAGATGTCGTCAAGGATCTGCCGGTCGTTGTAGGAGAAGTTCAGCCGACGAGCTTCGATCGTCGACGCCTTCCCGGTCGGCACCGCTCGGGCCGGGACCGGTTCGTACGCGCTGTCGGTGGCGGCCTGCGAG
This sequence comes from Streptomyces sp. NPDC044061, assembly GCF_056434305.1. NCBI lineage: Bacteria > Bacillati > Actinomycetota > Actinomycetes > Kitasatosporales > Streptomycetaceae > Streptomyces > Streptomyces sp. NPDC044061. Next base: position 30,251 of record NZ_JBWKFL010000063.1, read on the forward strand.
GCGTCTCCTGAGCGGTGCGCCAGGAGGTAGTGCCCGCGTGGCGTGCGTTCTGGAAGGGCACTGACGAGCATCTGCGTGTAGGGATGCCGCGGGTTCTCGAGCACCTCGGCGGTGCGGCCGGTCTCGACCACCCGCCCCTGGTTCATGACCACGATGCGATTGGTGGCGGACGCGATCGCGTTGATGTCGTGTGAGATGAGCACGAGTCCGAGCTGGCGCTCGAGCCGTAGCTCGGTGAAGAGGTTCAGGACGCTGGAGCGGACGGATGCGTCCAGGGCGGTGGTCGGCTCGTCGGCGAGGAGCAGGCGTGGTTCGGATGCGAGCGCGAGCGCGATCATCACTCGCTGCCGCATTCCCCCGGAGAGTTCGTGGGGTCGCGAGCGCAGCAGGGTTTCGGTCGGGGTGAGTCGCACGGCCTCGAGCGCGTGGTGGACATCGTCGTCGGTCGCTCGGGTGCGCCGGGTCAGCTGCAGGGCTTCGTGTACTTGACTGCCGATTCGCTGCAGTGGGTCGAGGCTCGACATGCTCGCCTGGGGCACCATCGACACGATTCCGCGGAGGGTGCGTTGTCGGCTCCGCAGGGACTCGTGGGTCACGTCGCGGCCGTCGATGTGGATGGCGCCGGACTCGATTCGGCCGCCGATCGAGGGCAGCAGTCCCGTGATGGCGCGCAGGGTCATGGTCTTTCCGGAGCCGGTCTCACCGATGATGCCGAGCGCCTCGCCGCTGTCGAGTGCGAGGGACACGTCGGTGAGCACCTTCGTCTGTGCGATGGTGACGTTGATGTCGCGGACGTCGAGCAGAGCGGTCATCGGGAGTTCCTTCCGCCGGCGGAGTCGGCCATGAGGGCGAAGCCGACGCCGAGCGCGAGCACGACAAGGCCGGGAATGATCGGCGCCCAACAGGCGATCGGCAGCAGGGCGATGTTGTCGGCCATCATCTGGCCGAGTTCGGGTGTTGGCGGGGCGATGCCGACGCCGAGGAACGCGAGGGATCCGACCAGTGCGGTCGTCGCGACTGCCTGCGTTGCGGCGTAGGAGAGGTTCATCGATATCAGCGCCGGACCGATGTGGCGGAACAGGATGCGCATGGGGCCGTATCCGAGGACGCGGGCGGCGACGATGGAGTCCCGCTCGCGCAGCAGGATGGCGCGGGACATGGTCAGCCGGGTGTATGGGGGCCAGCACGCGATCACGATGGCGATGCTGATCGCGGCGGCGCCGCGCGGCAGGCCGGGTATCAGTTCACGGTTGCCGAGCGTTGCGGCGAGCCCGATCACGAGCACGATGTACGGGAATGCCATCGTCGCGTCGGTGATCCTGCTGATCACGGCGCGGCCTATGGCTGGAAGGTAGGCGGCGATCAGGCCGAGGAGTGCCCCGCCGAATGCTGCGGCGGTGATGCTGGCGATGATGAGCCCGAGGTCGATCCGGCCGGCCTCGAAGGTGCGGACGAAGATGTCCCGGCCGAGCTGATCGGTTCCGAACAGGTGTTGGGCACTGGGTGGAGCGAGCGGCGTTGAGGCGATGTCGGAGGACGACACCGGGCTGAGCATCGGAACGAGGATGAACGCCAAGGCGAGGACCAGGACGATGGTCAGCCCGACCAGCCGCTCCGCGGGGATGTTCAGGGTGCGACGGCGACGGGAGGAAGCGGGCTGGGGGGGCGCCGTCGCGTTGGGCGGCTCGACGACGGCGGTCACCGGGCGGTCCTCGGGTCGATCACGCGCGTGGCGATCTCGGTGACCAGGTTGAGCACCACGACGACTGCGCCGGTGAGGAGGACGATGCCCTGGATGACGGGAAAGTCCAGCGATCCGACTGCGGTCGTCATCGTCCGTCCAATACCCGGGAGTCCGTACACGATTTCGACGATGACCGCGCCGCTGATCAGGTAGCTCAGGCTGACACCGATGATGGCCAGCACCGGACCGGCGCAGTTCGGGGCGACGTGGCGGAGCATGAGCCGTGCCCGCGACATGCCGCGCGCCGCGGCGGACTCGGCGAAGGGTTCGTGCAGCACCTCGCCGGCGCGTTCGCGCACCGCTCGGAGGATGATCGGGGTCAACCAGAACGACACGGTCACCGCGGGCAGGATGAGGTACTGGAAGTTGTCGGGGTAGCCGCTGCCCCATCCCCCTGCGGGGAACAGCCCTCCGCCGAGGGCGACCGTGAGGATGAGCACGAGACCGATCAGCGCGCCCGGTGCTGCGAGTCCGAGCAGCGAGAGCACGCGGATGATGTTGTCGAACACTGGCCAGTTGCCGCCCGCGGCGAGCAGTCCGACTCCGATGCCGACGATGCAGGAGATCAGCAGCGTCACGCCGACGAGAGCGAACGTGACGCCGGCACCGTTCATGACGACGCTCGCGACGGTGTTGGCCGGGTGTTGGAAGGAGTTGCCGAGGTCGCCGTGGAGGAGACCGGTTGAGTAGTCGTAGAACTGCGCCAGGAGCGGCTTGTCGAGTCCGAGTTCGGTGCGGAGCGCCGCGATCCGCTCCGGGCTTGCGCCGGTGTTGCCTCCGATCAGGACGACGGCGGGGTCGCCGAGCAGCGTCCGGATGAGGAAGAACGTGATGACCATTACGAGCAGTGTGACGATGATCGCCTGCACGAACGGACTTCCGATTGCGGCCAGGCGCTTGCCTGCGCGGCTTCCGGTCCGGCGGGCCGCCGGATCGGGCAAGACTGCTTGGGACATCGTGCAGTGCTTTCTCTCGGGAACGGTGTGAGCCGTGCGGAAGGGAGAGCCAGGGGCCCGCGATGCGGGCCCCTGGGGCGGGTTACGGCAGGACCAGGTACGAAGCGCCGACGCTGTAGATGTCGTGGCTCGGATACCGGGAGGCACCCACGTAGCTCAGAGTCGTCAGCGGGATCGACGGAAGTTCCTTCGAGTACTCTGCGTTGATCTTCTTGACCAAACCGGGTGCCTCGGTGGAGGAGGCGGTCTTGAGGTGGTCCGACAGCGCCTTCAGCTCCGGCATGTCCGGCTTCGTCGGCAGCGTTCCCCAGAAGTTGGCGTTGTTGCCCGAGGTCGGGTCGCCGTAGATGTAGCCACCGAGGTAGGTCTGGGTGTTCTCGTAGTAACCGATCCAGCGCGTGAACAGACCCCAGTTGCCCTGCTTGAGACGGTCGCCGACCTGAGTGAACGTCGTGTTCTCGATCTTGAGCTGGATCCCGATGGCCTTGAGCTGTTCCTGCACGACCTGCGCGACGAGCGGCACCTGCCAGGCGGAGTCGGTGACGGTGACGAGCGGGATGGTGCATCCGTTCTCGCACTTGGTGCCCTTGAGCTTCGCCTTCGCCGCAGCGATGTCTTGCTTGGTGGCCTTCACATTCGGCGAGTCGTTGTCCTGGTTCCACGGGATGCCGTAAAGCGGCAGCCCCACGGTCTCGCCGCCGAGCGCCGAAGCCACGATCTGCTTACGGTCGACGGCAAGCGAGATCGCCTGGCGGACGCGCTCATCACCGGCGATGGGATCGTCGAAGTTGACCGACAGCGCCATCTGGCCGCCGTTCCACTTCGCCGTATCGAGCGTGAGCGGGCTCGTCACCTGCGACAGCAGGTTCCCCGGGAGGTTGTCGGCGTAGTCGACCTGCCCGCTCTTGAGCTGTGCGAGACGTGTCGCGGCGTCAGTGATGGCTACGAACTTGACCTTCTTCACCTTGCGCGGCGTGGTGTCGTAATACTCGTTGTTCGCCGAAAGAGTGAACTTGCCGTTGGTCGTGTCGAGGGTGTCGAACTTGAACCGGCCGGCCGAGATCGGGTGCTTCCAGAAGCCATCACCCTTGGCGATGCCCGACGCCGGAAGGATGATCATTTCCGGCGTCGAGAGAGCGGCCGGCATGCCCGGATAGGGACGGCTCATCGCGAGCGACACCGTGTCGTCGTCGGGCGCGGTGACCTTCTTGATGCTGCCCATGGCGGGGCCGATCCAGTTGTCACCGGCGACGTTCGGCGTCGACCGGATCCGCCCGAGTGACGCAACGACGTCCTTGGAGGTCAGGGCGGATCCGTCGGAGAACTTCAGCCCAGAACGCAGCCTGATCGTCCACGTCAGCCCATCGGAAGAGGCGGTGACCGACTTGGCGAGCTGCGGGGTGCCGCTGTCCTTGCCGTCGGCGTAGTTCGTGAGGTAGCCGCCCCACAGGTAGGTCAACTGCGTTGTCTCGTAGGACGCTGAGCTCATCGGGTCCAGTGACTGCGGGATCGCGTGGTCCGCGATCGTGACCTCATCGCTCAAGGTGTTCGACGCGCTCGACGGCGACGAGCACGCGTTGAGGGTCAACATGGCGGCTGCCGCAGTGGCGGCGGCGACCGAAAATCGCCGCCGCGATCTGGGCATGCGGGAGATGGACATCATGGCTGCTTCCTGCCAAAGGGTTTGAGGAGGTGAGGGAGACGGATCAGTCGGCGTCGATGCGGACCACCGACGTGGTGCGCCCGTCGGCGATGTCGAAGATCGCCGCGCCCAGGGTGAAGTCGCCGGTAGCGAGCTGGAAAGGCGGCAGCGAGGAGGTGTCCTCACCGCGCAACTCCTTGACGAAGTGGACCGGGTCGAACCCGAACCCGCTGAAGCCCAACCGGCCGACCATGCCGAGTTCTGAGACCAAGCCGGTACCGCCGGGCAGCAGGTGCGTGTGCTTCGTCCGGTCGTGGGTATGCGTCCCGACGACTGCGGCGACCTGCCCGTCGACGGCGCCGGAAAACCACGCCTTCTCCGCCGGCGAGCCGCTGTGCAGGTCAACCACGACCGTCCCCTGAAGCAGATCGCTCTCGACCAGTTCCGTCCACGCGTCCCACAGGTCGGTCGGCTTCGGGGCCAGGCACGCCTCGCCCACTGCGCCGGGGCTCAGCAGGTTCACGACCGTCAGCGTCTTGTCGCCCTCACCGATGGTCAAGACACCCTTTCCGCGCGTCTCAGACACGTTCAGAGGGCGGACTACCTGCGGATACGCGAACGACTCTGCGACCTCGGGACCGTCCCACGAGTGGTTCCCGCCGGTAATGACGTCGGCGCCACCGGCGATGAGGACGTCCAGTTCCTTTTGGGTGGTGCCGAATCCGTTGTGCGGCGACGGGCCAGTGACGGCCGCGTTTTCGGCGTTCACCACGATCCAGTCGAGCTCGTACTTGGCACGGAGTTCGGGCAGGCGGGCACCGAGCCACGCAGCCGCTTCGGGGCCGACAACGTCGCCCACGGTCATCACACGCATCTGGTTCATGGGCGCGACCGTAGAGCCGCGATGGAACGAAGTTCACTCCAGTTGCTGAACGAAGAATGAACCATCCACTGACTTTGCTCTGGAAGTTTCTTCACCGGCTCGCTGTGCCCTCCGCGAGCCCGGTACGAGGGCCGTCGACAGACTCGCCTTCGCCGGGGCCGCCGCGTCGACGCCACCACCACGACATATGAGTTCGAGGCGGTCCCCGGGAGAGGGTGGGAACCGGCCACCGTCGAACGATCCGACGACGGGCAACGGGTGCTGCTGCGATTACAGCTCCCCACTCGGCCCGACCCGCACAAGTACGCGGACTTCACGTGGGTGGCCTGCCCGATCACGTTGCCGCCCACGGTTCCGGCGAGCGCCGTGCTTCACCTGCCGACTGTGCGTATCGCGGGCGGGAGGGTGCGGGCCGATCTCGCCTACACCCACGCCGTGCCCAAGGCCCAGCGCAGCGGGCACACCGTTGCACTCGGCGTGGACTGGGGCCTGAACACGCTCCTCAGCGCGGGTGCGGCCCGGATACACGAGGGCGGCCAGATCACCGCCCTCGGGGCGGGCGCACAGTTCCGGGCTGCCGGCGTGCTCGCCAAGCAGTACCGGCTTCGGCGGCAGTCCGAGCGGCTGCACGCCAAGACCGACCACTACACCCGGCTCACCGATCCCGCCCTGGACGGCAAAGCCGCCACCCTGGCGGAAGAGATCCGGCGCGTCTCACAGCGCCGCTCGAACCTCAACGACGCCCTGGCCTGGGCTGCCGCCCGCTGGGCCGTGGACCAGGCCGTCGCTGCCCAGGCCACGGTTATCTATCTGGAAGACCTGCGGTCGATGGAGGCCGGGGGCATGGGCCGCACCCACAACACGCGCATGTCCCAGACGGTGCGTGGGCAGATCGCTGAACGCATGCGGCACCTCGCCGCCGAATGCGGGATCGCCGTGGTGACCGTGCCTGCGCGCAACACCTCCAAGCACTGCCCCCACTGCCTCACCCCCCTGCGGCACCGCAAGGCACCCGACCGGCCCACCACGCCGGGATGGAAGTGGGCCATCTGTCCCAACCGGGAGTGTGGTTGGCAGGGCGACCGCGACCAGGGCGCCTGGCAACGGATCGCCGCACGCGGCCTCACCCACCAGACCAAGACCGTCACCGACCGCGCCGGCGGCACCATGGCGATCCGCACCGTGGCGGACACGATGGAGACAAAGGCCGTCATCACCACCACCACGAACACCAGCCGGACCAACCGGTCGAAGACCGGTCCCACCCGGCCGCGAACCAACCGCCTCACGCCCAGGCGACGTGAGGTCCCCTCCCCAGCACGTCCTTCGGGCCGTGCCGGCCAGCGTCCGGAGGGACACGCACCAACGGACCGGACCCGGCTGCCCCGCGCAGCCCACCGGCACCAGGACGTGACCACGATCAGCACACCCACCACACGCCGACACCGGCCACACGGAGCAGCACTGGGCGCCGGATTCCACCTCCACGCCCACGCAGCCCCACCAAGATGGGCAGAACCCACACCGAACCCAACGGTCCGCATAGGATCGCTTAGTGGTCGGCTCCGGAAGTCCTTCGGGGGTTGACCCCGGAGCCGGTGCTGTGCGTGTCTCCTGGTCAGATGTCGAAGGCGGGGAGGTACAGTCCGCATGCGCAGTCGAGGGCCTCTTCGGGGGTGCCGGCGAAGCTGCCGGTGGGCAGGATGGTGTCCTCGTACTTGTCGCTGCTGGCGAGATAGAGGGCGAAACCCCAGGTGCTGGCGGAGCCGCCGTAACGCAGCCGCATCAGCTTGATGGTCTCGCCGTCGGGCAGTTCGCCGTCGATATAGGCGAACTGGCCGCGGTGGCGGATGTCCAGGTCGGCGAGTTGTGGCCAGGCGGTACGGGCGTGTGCGGTCAGCTTCTGGGCGAGGGAGGACTTCGTCGACTCCGGCACGGTGGGCATGGGGATCATCCTGCCTGGTAGTGGTGTCCGCAGGTGCGGCACGATCCGGTCGATAAGATCCACTTCTGCTGATCGGCCTGCCTGCTGTGCCCTTTGCCGCCGCCCGCCCGATATCGCTGACTGCTTCGCAACGACAGCGGCTGAAGAAGATGGCCCACGGCCACAAGACTCCCCACCAGGCCCGGATACGCGCTCACATCGTGCTCCACGCGGCACGCGGACGCTCCAACGCGCGTATCGCCCGCGAGACGGGCCTGCACGTGGACACGGTCCGCACCTGGCGGGACCGATTCGCCCAGCAGGGCATCGCGGGTCTGGTGGACCGCAAACGGTCCGGCCGCCCGCCCTCGTTCACCGCACTGCAGACAGCCCGGGTCAAGGCGCTGGCCTGCCAGCTGCCCGCCGAAACCGGCACGCCCCTCTCCCGCTGGTCGTGCCCGGAACTGGCCCGCGAAGCCGTCACACGCAACATCGCCGACTCCCTGTCGGCTTCCACCGTGCGCCGCTGGCTGCGGGAAGACGCAATCAAGCCCTGGCAGCATCGTTCCTGGATCTTCATCACCGACCCCTGCTTCCGGCCCAAGGCCCAACGCGTGCTGGATTTATACGCCCACACCTGGCAGGGCCGGCCGCTCGGCGAGGACGAGTACGTCATCAGCGCCGACGAGAAGACCTCCCTCCAGGCCCGCTGCCGCTGTCACCCGACCCTCGCACCCGGGCAGGCCCGCGCGATGCGCGTCAACCACACCTACGGCCGGGGCGGCGCCCTGGCCTACCTGGCCGCCTACGACGTCCACCGCGCGAAAGT